>JAJHQQ010000026.1 GCA_020833245.1 Desulfurococcaceae archaeon | reverse complement strand
GGAGAGCCAGCCGTGTAGAGGTCAAACTTCACGTTACTAGAAGACAGCACTTCAGCTATAGTGCTGAGACAAGTCTTCACGTCCTCAACTCCACGTGGGCTAAGAGACTGGACAACTAGATTAAACCTAACAGAGGCCTCTTTTAACTTAACGTGTTTACGAGCCTCCTCAATTAAAGCCTCAACCCAGTACTCTGGAACACCAGCATCTCTAAACACCTGCGACCCGCTGACAACAGCCTCCTCAAACGCGTACATGACATCATAGTACTTGTCCATTAGAGGCCACACAACCTCTCTGTAGGAGTCCTCAACGCTCTTACCAAGCCTCTGAGCAGTTAACTCAACGATCTTACAGGCCTTAGTAAACCTCTTCCACCAGGTAAACTTCCTCTGCCTCTCAGTGTCGGAGACTCTCTTAAGTGAGACGTCAACAGCTTTCTTAACTCTATCAACGCGAATAGTCTTAACAACTACTTTTTGATCTTCTCTAATAACCTCCCTAATGTCTCTAAAATACTTAGAGGACACTTCACTCCACGGTAGAAAAGCCCTTAATCCACCGTACTCATCTAGCTCGAGGTAAGCACCAAAGTCGTGAATTTCACGCACTGTTCCAATAACTAGTTCACCAATATCCGGAAGCTCTTTTCGAGGTAACACCATGAGCAACACCGAATCCTACGGCTCATTATTCAAGTTCACTCTAAAAACAGCTAGTAACAAGTACACGTCATAAGCCTCTCCGCGAGCAGTAATCCTCGCTAAGTTTACACGGTCAACGTAAATGGGAGTAAACCACGTCAACTCCACTTTAATTGGTGCTGGGCGGGGAGCGTAGCCTACGTACTCGTAGCCCTCAAAGTAATTGTAGTTGTACACGCTAGTGTAGTTGAGGTGGTAGAGCGCTGACACCGCGAGCTTAGATATTAACATGTCTGCACCGCTACTAGTCCAAGTTAACGCCAACACACCTTCATCTCCAATACCTATTGGAGTCAAGTATTCTCTAAGTGTGCGATTAGCGAGAGTTAAGTACATTGGTGTAAGGTACAAGTCACTAATAGTTCTAAACAAAGTCTCCTCACCCTGCTCACCGACTACTATAATAGGGTAGCCTAGGTAAGCCATGTTAGGAGGTCTCACACTGTAGTCACATATTAATACAATGTAAGCGTCTCTAATATTAAGACTACTCGTAATGTTCTTTAAAATGAGTGCTGAGACCTGCTCACTAGCAGTAAGTACTTTTGCAGTGAGAACCTTATCTTCAACACTACCCACCAGGCTAGTCAATAAGTAGACGTCTACTCCTCTCCTCGCGAGCTCCTCGTAGAGCCAGAAGCTGTACTCCCAGTTAGCTACTATGAGAACTCTACCAGTAGTGTTTTCAAGTATTCTACTAGCTAACTCCCCTGCGACTCTAATTATCCAGCTGTACACTCTCTCTTGGCTAGCTCTATCTAACTGCGGTGAGACTCTCACTAGTGCTGGGTGAACGCTGTAGTGCTGATCAACAGCTACCGTGATAGATGCATATAAAGCTACTACTACTAAGACCACTACTAGCAGTTGAGAAGAAACTCTCCTACTCCTCGACTTAATTGTACGAGCAGATGTTAACGCGGCTTCGAGTAATCGTCCACTTAGAGCAGACATAAACGCCACGGCTATTAGTGTAGTAGAAGGCGCTATTAGAGAAATAATGGTGAATGTAACTAGTAATGCCGCGAAAACGCAGTGCAAAACACTAGCTCTCCCCCTCAACAAGAATACGAGTCCTCCTAGAGCGAGAAATCCAGCGAATCCATACGCTACAATAGGCGGCTTAGTCAGCCCCACATAGAGTTCTCCCACCCGGAGAGCTGAGGTTAAAAGCGCACTTACAAGTACCGCGAATATTGCTACTGGCAGTATTAACATAGACCTCGTGCCAGCGTCTCGCGGGTCGGTTAAGTAGTCTATAGTAATAGTGCTGAGTGCTAGAGAAACTGCCAGTATTGTGAAGAAGTGCTCGTAGCTAAAAACTCCAAATACTAGGCGCGGTAGTGATATTAGGGTAAAGTAGAGTAGGACAGCTTTCTCTAGTTGTGTTAACTTCCTACTAGTGTAGACTATAAGGGTGTAAATTGACACTGCTAGTGCAGTGGCCCAGTAAGCCGTGTGGAGAATTACTATTACGGCCTGTAGAGCACAGGCGGCGTAAACAAGCTTTTTGCTACTAATTGCTAGCCCCCTAATTGCTAACACTATTGCTACGAGTATTAGCGGAGTTAAGAGCACAAATCCGTAGTAGTCTAGTAGAGATGGATAAAGCGTGCTCGGCGTAAAAGCGTATAGTAGCGACGCGACTACTGGGGGAGTGTTACCGCTAGTTAGCATTCGAGTGGCTGCGTAGACCGTGACTATTCCAATAGCCATGAGAAGATAAGCCGCGAATTCACTTTGAACTACTCTAGAGGTAAGCCAAAGCACGTAGAGTAGTGGACTACAAGCCCCCTTAGAGTAGTTTAACCTCTCACAGAGGTCAATAGGCCTACTCGCACTGGAAGCCGCTAATAGTGGGTGAAAAGTAGCGTAGTAGTCTCTTAAGTAAAGCCTCGTAACTACCACGTACACTACTATAATTACAGCTAAAACACCGTATTTCACTAAAAGCCCCTGTATTCTGGTTCTTTCCGCGATCAAGCAGAAACACCTCACTTCTATCTCTATCCAAGTAGAGAAGCGTGCGAGTAGTATTTAAGTGTAAAGTGCTAAATACTAGACTCCTAGAGGTGTTGTAATTGAGAGATAGGAGAGAGGTGATCGCGAAGCTAGCAGAGTACGGTGTATTGTCATCTATAGTGTTAAAGGGCCTACTAGTCTCCGGTTTAGTACTATACTCCACAGTAGTCTCGGGCGTGATAACCTACAGCGTTATTTTAAGAGAGCCGGGGTGGCTTGGGAAAATAGTGTTAATGACTATAGTGCTAGTAGTCAGCTTAATAGTAGCCTGGACTACGCGGCTAGTTACTCGACTAGAGCAAGTAAGAGTAAGGAGGAAAGGCCTCGCACAACCAGAGGTTTCATCTAGAGTAATGTTATTAGTAGTAGCACTCGCTATTCTGGTTTTGTGCTACGCACTAATCTGTTTTTACAGAGCCTACTAGTTAAGAAGTAGAGATCATTTTCACAACGGGCTTTTCGAGAACTCTCCCACACTCGTATATGCTCGCGACTATGGTCTCAACTACTGTGAGCTCTGATATGTCGTTTTTCTTAAATACTCTGCTTCCAACTGTACAGGGCTTTGTAAACAGGTATGATACTTTACCGGCGTGTTTGACGACAAAGGGGGATATTACGCTCTTCTCAACTCGTACTAGAGTTGTAGCGGCTTTGATTACGTCGTAGTCTACGTTGTTCTCATGGACATCACTAGCAATCCTCGACTTCATTAATCTTATCTCCGCGTATCTCTCCAAGTCACTACTAATTCTCTTGATCGCACCTAGGAGCACTTGTAAGCTCACATCATCTAGCTCGTGTATACGCATAGTAGCCTTGCATACCTTGCTCTCTAATTCGAGGTATTTTTGCCGTGTGAGTAGGCCTAGTTTACTCGTACTGAGCTCTTCTCTTATAAGTTTCAAGAAGACTTCACTCAAGCCTTAACCCCTAAGTCACTAGTATCTACAGGCACAGCTACGTTTTTAACCACGAGATACACTCCTAGATAAGCATCTACTCTAATAACCTCTCCTTTAACGAGCTCAACTCTCTCGTCGAGCGCTTCGAGAGTCCCGGTTATAGTTGGCTTTACTTTTACTGTGCCAGTGAAGGGGGAGAAGTCCTTGTAGGCCCTGTCTTCAATACTCCTATTTAAATCTAAACTCGTAACTCTCAAACCAGACTTCATGTTTAAACTGTAGTTAAACCTCGACAGCCTCGAAGTGTCCATTGTCACTGCTTTATCTATATCTACGCACTCATCTCTCAGAATTTCACTTAAATCCTCAATATTTAATAAATAGACTTTTCTCAATCCATACGCCTTCTCTCTGAACACGGCTTTTCCTCTTCTCAAAGCCTCATTTAGCACTCTCCTCCTCAATCCGTACTCGCTTGTACTGAAAACCACAGTGTTCTTCACTGTGGGAAATAGCCTCTCGGCTTTCAAGTCTTCGCACGAGACGTACCCAGCAATAACTCTCCTCTCGTCGCGACTTAGAGTCAACGCGTGATCGTCAGCTACTTTCACGTGAAAACCCCTGTTTCCAGAGAAGTAGAGCTTTATGTCTCTAAATCCCAGCTCACTGTGGAGTATTTCTACGAGTTTAACTGCACTATTCCACGCTTTAATAATGCAGCTCCACGAGACATTAGTGTACTCTAATGGCCTAGAGCCATTAGGGCACTTCTCAGCATTACTACCCAGTAGTTCTCCACTAGTGCAAATGTAGAGTTTACTTGCACACTCGGGGTACTTGTCGGCGTCAATATCGAAGAGCAACTCGGATCCCTCCCACAGCTTCTCCTCCATTAACTGCGCGGAGGGATTAGAGTAGAGGGCTGATGAGTAATACAGGTGAAGGGGAGTCTTTACACTTAGTATGTAGTTGTAGAGCTGATCCATGAACGCAAAAGACAAGTGCCTAATGTAAGCGGAGTCCTCTAGGCTCTCTAAGGCTATTTCCCTCTTGTGTAGACTGGGCGGCTCCTCGAGGGGTTTTCGCTTATAGTACTCTCTTATAATGGTCTTCAAGAACACGCTTCTACTAGTCTGCTCTCGGCGCAACATAGAACTCTAGTTTCCCTCCATAAGGAAGCTCGTATGTGAGTCTCAGCGGGGTCTCTACGCCAAATCCTATGCTGAGAACTTCTGCGGCCTGAGCAGCCGCTGATATATCTACTAAATAGTCTACTGTGTACTTTGACCTAGCCTCTCCTCTAGACTCGTACTCTATTAGCGCACCAGAAGCAGCACTGAGCTCTATTTCAGCCTCAGCGATCTCGCCTTGCGCCTTCAAGTAGAGCACATTTGACTCCGCGGGGGAGTAGAACTCGATGGAGTCGCTAATCGGCTTAAGCTCCTTGACAACATCTCCCAGCATTTTAGGCATGAGTTTACACTTAAAAGTCTCCTCGAAACTGATCTCTGGTATCTCCTGAATAGACAACTCTACACCAGGTATTTTAAACATCCTCGAGCCCTTACCCTCAAAGATCACTTTGAGGTGTCCTCCCGGCAGCGGCTCTAGTACTAGCTCGTCTCCCTTCCTCGCTCGCCTAAGGATCTTAGCGAGCTCTTCCATGTTGGCTCCAATACTTACTTCTCCCTCAACTTCGTAAGTGGAGAAGGCCTCTCTAGGAATGTAGAAGTTAACTAGCACTACGGCGGAGGGGTCCATTGCCCTTAGTCTCAAGCCTTCTTGAGTTAGTTTAAAACTAGCCTCCTCTATAATCTTGGAAATAGCGGTAATAGCGTACTTCCACGTAGTAGCCTCTCTGAAACTAAGCCTCAAAATACTCACCTTACTGTATTTAGTGCGTCAAAATTTAAAAGGAAACTCGCATGTAGCACTTCTCATGGTGCTTAATTGTGGAAGTGAGAGTTGTATCTAGGAGTGAGAGGGAATTAGTGCTGGAGATTACTGGTGAAGATCACACTCTTGGAAACATGTTGATGAGAGAGGCACTTAAACACCCAAGCGTAGAGTTTGCTGCGTACAGAATACCACACCCACTAAAGAACATAATGGAGTTCACGCTCGTGGTTAAAGAAGGTGCGAATCTACCCGAGGTCTTAGCAGAGATCATTAGTAGACTGAAAAACCAAATTGCGGAGTTTAAGAAGGCTATTGAAGAGGTACTAGATTGAAGAAAGAGAGTAGAGTATTAGCTTACGGTGTACTAGGAGACTACATTGTCTTAGCCACTTACAGGAGGGATTTTCTCGAAGAGCTATTCATATCTCAACTACTAACATATGATCTCGAAGTCTATATTCGAGACAAGATTAACACGTACAGCGAAATTACATATATAGTTCCCTGCACTGAGGGCAAGTATAATGCTAGATTTAAATCCTTTAGAGTAATAGAGAGTGGAGACCAGTTAACTTACAGGGAGAAGTACTGTAAAATAATTACTCTCATACTCTGCCTACTTGAAGTGAGTAAGTCTACTCCGCCTCTGAGCGGAGTATTAATAAGTGACTTAGATAGGTGTTTAAGTAGAGGTGTAAACACGTGATGTCTTTTTGCCCGAGATGCAGTGGAACACTGAGACCTAGAAGAGAGGGGGGTAAAGTGTACTTAGTGTGTACTAGGTGTGGTTACCGCGTAGAGCCCAGGGAAAACACGCTTACTATTTCATCTAGAATACAGCACAGCGCTAAGGAGAAGACAACGATTATTGAGGAGAACACGCTCAATCTCCCCATAACTAGAGATGTTATCTGTAAGAGATGTGGTCACACAGAGGCATACTATTGGGTTGTACAAACTAGGGCTGCAGATGAACCCCCAACGAGGTTTTATAAGTGCGTAAAGTGCGGCTACACTTGGCGCGAGTACGAGTAGTTTTAATTAGACTAAAAGAGATCAGCGTCCTGCGCGTACTCCTTCCCGGTTTTCAACGCTATATAGGCCTTCGTGATCTCTGAGCCGAGATAGAAGTAATGTCTGCTCTGAGATACTAGACCTCTCTTCTCTATCTCGGCGAAAACGGCGTAGGGATCTCTCCCCCGAATTTCAACAGTAGGCTCAATCGAGCCGTATGAGTAGTGCTGAACAACTACTTCTCCGTGCTCGTAGTCTACGCTTACTTTAAAATACCCTTTAGGGTCTAGTCTTAGCGGTGTTCTCTCCAGTGCTTTAATAACGGTTTTCGCAGCTGGAAGCGGCTGAGAAAGCCTCTTTTTGCTCTTAAGTAGAAGTAGACTCCGCGATAAGTCCTTCGGAGGCTTTCTAAGCTCACGCGCAATAATAGCCATTTCTAGGGCTTCTCGCAGCTCGCGAGTAGATCCTCTAGTCTTAACGCTGGCCTCGGTAACGAGGTATAACTCTACCCCTATCTCTACACCCAGAAAAGCCAGGAGAGCGTTTAAACCAATACTGTCTACATCTGATAGCTCAGTAACATTGCCAACACCCATGAGTAGCGGTGTTCTCGGCAGCTTCCGTTTAAGTAGAGCGTAAGCCTCCAGAGACTCAGATAATCCACTCAGCGGCTGGCTCAGCACTGGGTCTAAGATTACTCTCTCAAACCCCCTTCTCGCCAGGTCCTCAGCGCACTTCTCAAGAGCCGCTACTCGCTCAGCGGCGGATTTACTGTAGTGAGTAACTACAATGGGTTTTTCTTCTAGAAAACGCAACTCGTATATGCTCTCTACACTACTACACTGAATACCATTAACAACATCAACAAGCTCGTGCGCGTCCTTAATGAGCTCTAAGTCGAGTGTATCTACACCCACAGGCTTACTCACAGTGTCTCTAATAGTCTTGAGGACGCGGAGCGCACTACTCCTGCTGAAACCGAGTGGGAAGCCGACTAGCACGATGTCTGCGTACTTAACTGGCTCAGTGGGGGTTGAGACGTTCTCGCTCTCAGCGTAGAGCTCAAAGACTACTAGTGGGTAGTGACTACTAACTGGTAGGTCTCGTATTTTAAAGTAGTGGTCTTTTTCAGCTCTCTTTCGGCTCTCTAGTAGAGCCTCTTCTTCAATAAGAGCTCTCTCGCTCTCAACTATATCGTCGGCTGGCTTAATTGGCGAGAGCTCTACGCGCCTAGCTAGTAGCTCTACGAGTAGTGGTATGTCGTGTGCGTAGCGAGTTCCCTTAACAACGGGGACTCCTAAAACGCGCTGTAGCCCTGAGAGATCTCCCTGCGTGTAGCCCGGTACGATTATTATGTCGACATCTCTAATGATCTCCGTGTACTCGGGTAGCACTCTAGCTAAGTACTCGGAGTTCATCATTGCAGCTACTTCTATTGGGAGCGCCAACACCCTGATCTCTACTCCTCTCACCCTCTCTGTGGCTCTCTTTGCGTACTCTTCTACAATGGGCTTTGCGAGTTGCCCAGTGACTAGTAGTACTTTCACCTAGATGTCCCCAGTACAACCTCTAGCACTCGCCTGGGATTATCTATAACTGTTGTATTTGGTATTTCTCTCAGCTTCTCTATAATACGCGTGTAGTAAGGTACGGGCTTAACAGCGATCTCGAGGTCGAATTTCACAGCGTTTTGTGGGCACGCTGTGAGGCAGTTAAAGCACCTTGTGCAGAGGTGGGGGTTTACCGATACTTTAAAGTACTCGTGTTTAACGAGAGCACCAGTTGGACAAGCCTCAGCAGCGTAGCAATACTCGCAATTGTAGCACTTACTTCTCTCCACTGTGATTGGAATTGTGCTCTTAGACTCGTACAAGTCAACCGGCAAAATGTAGATTGGAAGACTTGATTTTACTGATAGTGCAACTAGAGTTGAGATCAGCGTGTCCGCGATACCGTGAACTATTTTACTCACAGTGTTGAGAGTAGCTGGTGATACGACGACTAGTGAGTAAACGTCGCGGTGAACTCTGCTAGCCTTGAAGAAAGCTGATACTTCGCTACTCTCGTATACTACTTCAGCTGGGTAGAGCTTGAGAATAGACTCCTCTAAAACCTCTCTTAAACCATAAGCTCTCAACACGTACTCTCCAGCGCGAGACACGTACACAGTGACCGGTACACCGCTACGCGAGAGCTCAGCGATTACTTCAATAGACTCCCTCAGAAAGGCTCCAGCTCCAGTTATACCCCACGCGATAGCCTTGCGCGTCAAGGTTAATCAGTCCCGGAGATGTCCTCGATGTAGGCTAGCGTGTAGTCTAGTTCTCTAATGTACTTTAATCTCGCAGTTACTCTCCAAGACCCGTACTTCACGACTACTAGTAGATCCATGTTTCTAGCTCTCAGTGTGCTGTAGCTGTAGGGTCCCTCGGTGCTCGGCGGCTCATAGTTGATTTTGACTTCTACTCTCTCTCTGAAGGGCTGTGCTAGGAGAGCCCGCTTAATTGCCTCCTCTAAGACTCTCGCGTCTTCAGGCTTTCTCAGCGGCGTCCCCGTGAACTGGTGTATAGCTGTTCCAATAGCTATTCCAGCCTCAAATACTGCTCTGTCTCTACTCGTTACTTCAGGAGAGAAGAACTTGGCTGCAGGATCCTCCACTACAATTCACCTTTAATAATTCAACTCCCCGTCTACTCAGCATTAGTAATAGTGTTCTAGCTACTTTAAGCTTCTCGAGCTTTAATAGAGGATCACACAGCACTTTACCAGGGCAGCTGTGAGGCTTATTGAAGTCAAAACCCACAAGGAGGATTCTCACGTAGCCTGCGTGGTAGAGGATGTAGGCGGCTCTATCGCCATCTGTGAAGCCGCCAAAGTTGTAGACTAGTGGTCTCGGCTCAACCTGCGTGGAGCCAGTGATGGGTCCACGTATAAGTGGAATAGTACTCTCTAATTTCTCAATGTTATCTCCGTGAGCGTGAACGACAATGGGGACACCGCGATTTGATTCTTCAAGTAGGAGTTTCATATCACTATCTAAGTCTGTAACGATGAGGTCTAGGGGGACATCGCGGTCTATTAGTGTTCTCACAGCGCCGTCTGCAGCAACTATAGTGGCAGTTATTCCCGACTGTTTAATCCATCTTAGAGTGTATTCTAGCTCGAGGTCAGCTCCCTCACTACAACCTACAATAACTGCGAGCTCTTTACCTCTAATTCTCCCTAGTAAATACTCGGCTGTGGTAGCATAGGGGTGTCTAATAAGTATTTTACTAAGGAGGTCGGCGGCCTCTTGGTCTCTGTGAAAACTCAGTTTTAACCTACTAGTGATTAAGTCGCGATATATACTCCACCACTCTGAGGGCTCAATGAGCCAGGCCAATTTCACCACACATAAACCTCTAGTAGCTAGTAGTGTCTAATGCGCGTAATATCTCAATAACCTATAAGCTTAACTAGTATGTAGTATAGTGGCTTATCACCTATGAGTACTAGTAGTACTAGTCCAATAAACATGTAGAATATGTAGGGTATGCCCTGTGTAACCCATATGAATTGATCACGTGGCACAAACCCCTTCTCTACGAGTTCAAGTAGGCTTTGCTTACTGCTTTCATTTAGACCTCCTAAGTGGAATTCCACTACTAGTCCCTGTTTACTGAGTTTAAACTCCTGTACTGGGTAGTAGTGCTTGTACCTCTGGTTTTCAATGTAATCACCCACTCTAACAGGTCTCGCAGCGAGTGCTACTATAGCTCTATATTTAGCTGGCACCTGGTCCAGTATTTCCCTGTGAATAACCATGTTGACGATTCCCTGTATTACAGTGTAGAGGGTTGCTGTGAGGGATGCGTAGAGTACAGATACTAGCGCTGGTGATATAACTCCACATCTCGCAAGAGTAGCCTTATAGGCTAGTGGGTGAAAAATGCTGAGACCCAGTGCTAGTGAGACATAGACGTCTCCGTCACCTGTGAGCTTATACTTGTAGAGGACTAAGAAGACTCCAGGTGTAACTAGAAGTGTAAAAGCTGTGTAAACAAGTGACTCTATGAGACTCCTCGAAGTAGTCAGAGTGAGCAC
>JAJHQQ010000025.1 GCA_020833245.1 Desulfurococcaceae archaeon | reverse complement strand
CAGCCGCATGTGGGACGTATTAAACCCGCTCTAGTCAGCTCTAAGAACCACGAGTACTTTGACAAGTCCTCTCCATGCTGTTTTATTTTGTCTAATAGCTTCTCATACATATATTCTCTACACCTACCATCGAGGACTTCTCCATATCCGCCAGGTATCAGCAGATCATAGTCCACGTTATACCCGCTTTTCTCGTGGTCTTCAATGTAGTAAAATCCACGTGTCCTTGTAGGAAAACGCAGAATCCAAATGGGGCTTTCAGCGCTTTTCACCCAGGCCTTAAAAGTTATTTTTCTCGTCTTTTCAGGCTCAATGAGACTCTTTAGCTTTAATCTGCCCCCTTTAAGTTGTGTTAAATCTCACCTACGCGCCTCGAGGTTCCTAAAGGTTATTCATACACATAGTAACCTCTAGCACGTTGATAAATGCTACCTCGGGTTCAGGGTATAGAAGCGTGAAGCAAAGCACTAGGCGAATCTAGACACTATTTCAACTTATAGACATTTACTTCTAAGACGCGTGGGGTTTTATCATCTAATTTCACGAGAGCATAGTGTCCGCGCATTAAGGGACCTGGGTGAATAATCGTGGTTTTACCGGACACGGTGTACCCGCTGTTTTCATGAACGTGTCCAGTTATCCATAGTAGCGGCTGGTGCTTGTCGAGAAACTCTCTGAAAGCCTTTGAACCTATATTTAATCCATCAACATCGTCGAAAAAGCCATAAATGGGTTGATGTGTAACTATAATAGTGTTCGCCGTGTCACCGTGAACTTCTATAATACGGTTAATGGACTCGCGAAGCTCCTCTTCGCTAAATTCTATCAGAGTATTAAATGGGCTAATACCACCTCCACCCACGCCGTACAATACGTAGATTTCGATCTGTGCGGTGTTTCTGTGAATATTCACAATCCCGTGGTCAATTTTACTGATGTTTAAAGTGGCAGGATCATCGCAATTACCGGGAACAAAGAATACGTATTTAGGTCTTAGTGCTTCTTTTAACTCGACTAGAATTCTCTTAGCGGTCTCCACTCCTTTAAAGTACGTTAGATCGCCAGCTACGATCACGGCGTCTACTCTAATACCTAGGGAGTCTATTTCAGAAGCAACTCTACTAATTTGTTTCACGCGGTCGTGTATATCACTAATCGCTAGAAGTATCAGTCTTCTCACCTCACAGGTACTAAAAGCCGTATTCTAGTTTAATAGATTAGAGGGTTATTGAGGTAACAGCTTATGACTAATTGTAGTTTCTGCGAGAAACCAGCAGTATACGTTAACCCAATAAGTAGACTTGCATACTGTAAAAGGCACTTCATAGAGTACTTTGAGCGTAAAGTCCGCAGGACAATGAGAAAGTACAATATGCTCAGTGAAGACGAGCACATAGTAGTAGCTACTAGTGGGGGAAAGGACTCTTTAAGCCTACTTCACATATTAGTAAAGCTCTCAAGAAAAAACCCAAAGTGGAGAATAACAGCCGTCCTCATCGATGAGGGTATTAAAGGGTATAGAGAGAGAACAGTAGAGAACCTAGTGAAATACGCTGAGATCCGCGGAATACCGTATGTAGTAGCGGGCTTCAAAGAGTACATAGGTATGACTCTAGACGACATTATTGAAGAAGGGCGCAGAAGAGGATTGCCCTACATGCCGTGTAGCTACTGTGGTGTATTTAGAAGACATGTTTTAAATCAAGTAGCTCGCGAGGTGAGAGCGACTGTTATTGCTACAGCGCACAACATGGATGACATCGTTCAAACATACTTAATGAACATTATTTCAAACAGCTGGGAGAGAGTGTCTGCTCTAACTCCTGTTAGAAGTGAGGAGAGTGGAGGTTTTATTAAGAGAATAAAGCCCTTTTACGAAGTACCAGAAAAAGAATCTGCTCTATATGCCATACTAAATAATCTGGTAAAACCCGAGTTTATACAGTGTCCCTACGTGAAGTACAATGTTAGATTTACAGTTAGAAGAATGCTTAATGAATTAGAAGACAAGTACCCGGGGGCTAAGTATGGCCTACTCAGGAGTCTACAAGCTATAGTGCCGGTTTTAAAAGGGCGAGTAGACAGCAGAAGCCGCTACAACTGCCTCGTCTGTGATGAACCGTCATCGCAGAAAGTGTGCAGAGCCTGCCTCTACAAGATGCAACTGGGTTTACTAGAAGCTGAGAAAATTGGGTTTATTTTAGACAAAGCCAAGAGTGATAAGGCGCTGGCTTCGCTTTTAAAGTACTATAGCAGTAATAGTAATAGTGAAAAAGTGCTTTGAGAAAAGTGAAACGGGAGTGCTTGAATAGTGATCAAGGAGCTACTAGACAGCAGTTTCGTAAAGCTACTTGGACTCGCATTTATCTCTAATAGTATTCCATATATGACTGTACCATACCTCATAATCATAGCGCCTTTTCTAGCCAGAATGCGCGGTTTAGAGTTAGTATCATCAATTTTTGCACTCGCTCTTGGAGCTACCCTAGGTAAGCTTGTTGTATACGGGATAAGTAGGAGTTTAAGGCGTGTGCACAGAGTTAAATTAAAACTAAGTGGGTTAACTCAAGCTTTAAACACGTATAAAAAAGCCACGTTTACTGCAATATTCCTAGCGGCTGCTCTACCAGTACCTGATGATGTCGTGTATATTCCAGCCGGGATCTCAGGCTACAGTGCAATATACTTCTTCACAGCACTACTCCTCGGCAAACTAGTAATAACAGCACTAACAGCAGTATATGGTGCAGCCGTCGTATATGTCATCGAAGAGTCAGGGGTGCAAGACTGGGTATATGTTCTCGCAATGTCCGCGTTAACGCTACTAGCTATATACATCATTAATAAAATAAACTGGAGTGAAGTTAACAGATTGCACGAAGAAAAAGGAGTCAAGAGCGCGATTATCTACACCGTCTACTCAGCTAAAGACGTGCTCCTATCTACTATTCTCCAGCTAATTTCATGGCTCAAGAAGAGAATTAAATATTAAACGCTACAATTAATACCTATTTTCAGCTTAGAGTTCCAGGGATGAAGAAGAACCCGGGAGATAGAGATATCTCGATGAATGAATACGTAAAAGCGGGCACTGACCTCGGGAGGGGATGTTTCCTCAAAGGTGTGAATTGTACTTTTGAAAGCAGTATTTGAGAAACTAGGAACCTATTCTGCACCAGCCTTTAAACTGGTCATACCTGTAGACTTTAAGTTCTCTGTCACGGTAATAGAGGCCGGGTTGACTCACTGATCTGCCAATAACCCCGTATGGTATATTGAAGTACTCTAGGTCTCTCTGTACGAGGTTTAAGTACTCTGACTTAACGCCTAATACAACTCCGTACTCCTCGCCTCCCTGAAGAGAGTACTCAACTAGGCATTCTTCGTCCTCTTTACAGTACTCGTAGAGCTCACTGTACACTAGTGGTGGTTTTTCTACTAGTATGCCACAGTCACTCAGTTTACTCATAGTGTGTAGTGTATACCCTAATCCATCGCTCACATCCATAGAGGCTGATATATACTTGTAGTTGTTCTCGATCACGAAGGCCGTGTCTACTCGCGTGATCGGCCTCTTAGTGTACTTTACTATCCACTCTAAACTAGAAGCTTTTTCTACGCCGTTTCTCGCGAGGTAGCCCATAGCGCCGTAAAGTCCTGTTACCACAATGTAATCTCCTGGTTTAAGCCCCCCTCTACTCGGGGGCACTCTAGCCGAGGTGAAACCAATTGTAGAGACAGCTATCCACGCCTCATTAGCTGTATTCGTGTCGCCGCCGATGATCTTGACGCCGTAATAGTCGGCCGCCTCGCGGAGGCCCCTTAGCAGGTCTTCGAGTATTGACTGATCCAGCGTAGGCGGCAAGCCTAGTGCAATCATACAGGCGTGTGGAATACCTCCTTTAGCCACTATGTCGCTAATAGCTCCAGTAATCGCCGACCACCCCACATCACTGTAATCTCTCCAAGGGAGCTTCAGCGATGAAGCACTATAAGCATCCGTGGAGAGCAGTATTCTGGGTGCTCTGGGTAAAATGTCCCTCGCGTCTTCAGGGTAAAAGAGGTATTCTCCACGACCCGGCTTAGAGATCAGGGTCTTAGCTATTAACTCAACTACAACGTCTTCGCCTAGATCCCCTATACGCATACTAATACGACCCGCTATTACGCTGTATAGGCACCCTCTATACTTAGAGGAATAAGTAGGGAGCCAATTATACTCCTCTACGCACACATCTAAGTGTAGATGTATACTGGGACTTCTTCTCCCTCCTCAAACCCTTCAGTGTCCTCTGGAACAACAATGTAGCCGTGAGTTCTCAGCAGGCTCGATATAACTCCACTACCCCTCAGCATGTACGGCTCAGCGTAGTACTTGCCGTTTTTAACAGCGAGAGACACTCTCACTATGGAGGTATACCCGGAGATATTTGGCAGCCTCCTAGCGAGATAGGCGTAAACCACAGGGCGCTCAAATCCACTAATATTAAGCCACGCGGCTATGGCTGGTCGCAGAATTAACTCGTAACCAGCCCAAGCCGCAACGGGGAACCCAGATAGACTTAACACTGGTCTACCTAGTACCACTGAGGCGCTTGTCATTCTACCAGGTCTCATTCTCACTCCTCGGAAAATAGGAGATGAGTACTCTTCCAGTAATTCCGGTATTTTGTCTGTTTCACTTACGCCTGTTCCCCCAACGGTTATGATGAGATCTGATCCCTTGGAGACCTCGCGTTTAATAGCGTCTAGAATAGCCTCCGTGTCATCGGGAACTATTCCAGTGTAGTCAACCTGGAATATGCCGTCTCTCACTAGCTGTGTGTAGATAATGTATGCTGAGGAGTTGTACTCCTTGCCCTTGCTCAGCGGATGACCTGGTTCTACGAGCTCGTCTCCTATAGCTATAATAGATGTCCTGATCTTCCGGTAGACGTGTAGAGCGTTTACACCAATTGAGGCTAGGGCTGTTACGTGCGCTGGGCGGATCAGCGTGCCAGGCTCAACTAGGACGCTGTTCTCGCTAATATCCTCGCCCTTTAAAATGATATTTGCACCGGGTGCTACCGGCTTGAAGACCAGTATGGTGTCTCCCTGTACTTTCACGTCTTCATCCATAACTACCGCGTTGGCTCCACAGGGTATAGGCGCGCCTGTGTGAACTCTAATAGCAAAACCCGGCTCAACGCAGACCTCGTCGGGGTCGCCTCCGGGTTTAAGAACACCCTTAATGACTAGCTCTACTGGAGTAAAAGTAGACGAGCCAATAGTGTCCAGTGAGCGCACAGCGTATCCATCTACAGCGCTCAAATTTACTCGAGGCCTATTGAAAGGTGCTTTAACGAGTCTTGAAGACACTCTCCCCGGCGAGTCGACTATTTTGACGAGTTCTTCTTCGAGAGTAATTCTCTCGCTTAATACCTTGGAGAGCTTGATCTTAGCCTCATTTACGCTAATAAAGGTCTCAGGTCTCTTCACTGTGAACCTTCACCAATCCTGCGAGATGTTGCAGTAAGAGTCACGAAGACTACAGTTACTATTACTGATCCGTAAAATAAGTGGGCGAGTTCAATACTTTGCCCTAGGATTACATAGGCTAGTAAGCCAGCGCCAAAGGGCTCTCCTAGAGCAATCATTGTTACAAGAGAGGCTGGGTAATTAGCGAGAATGTAGTTTATTACGGTGTGACCCAGGGTCATTGGTACGAGGGCGAGTAGAGCAAAATATATATAGGTGCTGGGAGAGTAGTTAAAGAGCTCTACACCGCTTACTAGAGCGTAGAGTAGTACAAACACACCCGAAATCGTATATGTGAGTAGCGCGTATGTCACAACGTCTTCCTTAATAACTCTTCTCGCGTAACTACCTAGCTCAAAGTATACGGCAGCCACGACACCACCTAGTAAAGCTAAGAGAGCGCCTTCATTCAGTACTAGGTTCTCGATATTCAAGTAGAGTGCAAGTAGGAGAGTACTGATTACTAAGCCGAGCAATTGTAGTCTGGGAGGCTTATAGCGTAAAACTATGACCTCTCCCAGTAGTGAGTAGAAAGGATAGAGAGTTACGAGTAGAGTACTGATGTAAACAGGAATCATAAATAAACTTCTCATCCAGAAAATAAAGTGTAAAGCTAGGTTTAACCCGGCTAGAAAGTGATACCACTTTACTCTAATTAGATCTAAGTTAACGTGCTTATTCCTGGAAATCCAAGCAATACTCAGAATAAAAGCTGAGATCACGAGTCTCCAAAAGGCACACGCCTCAGCATGGGCATTAGACAGTAACACGAGTATACTAGCAGAGCTAATAGAAATCCACGCGGTTAACCCTAGTAGTAGGAGTTTTAAGTGTGCCCTCAAGCTCTATATCCTTTTCAGCTTTGGTAACCCCAGTACGTCGAGTAGTTCTAATAGAACTCTGTGCGTAACGTAGACTAATAGGAGCCTCCACGCTTTTGTTTTCTCGTTTCTTTCACCTATAACGGGGCACTTCTCGTAGAACTTATTAAACTGTAAAGCTAGCTTCACAGCGTACTCTAAAATTCTATTTAGTTTAAGCTCCCTGTACGCTTCTAGTAGTGTGGTTTTAAGGTCAACGAGGAGCTCAACTAAGAGCTTCTCCTCGACAGAGAGGGCGCGTCGCTCAAAACTACTATTGATCTGCTCGAGTATCTCTCTAATTTTACTACTTAGCCCTACCGGGTCTTCTAAAGGTTCGAGGTTGAAGGCATTTCTCAATATGCTCTGCGCGCGAACAAACGCGTACTCGATAATAGTGCCTTGCTCATACTCGCAGAGTTTACTCGGGTCGAGGGATAGCACTTTACCCGGCTCAACTGATAGTAACAGGGATCTAGTATTGGCTACTGCGAGCTTAGAGATCACATCTTCAGGACCCGCTGGCGCACCGCGCTCTCTGATCAGGCTTCTGTACACGCACTCCTCCATGTCGAGTAGTAACTCGTCCATAGTGTAGTAGACTCCTCGTCTCCCACTCATCCTGACTCCTTTTAATTGAACCATTTCGTACATGAAGTGGTGTAATTTCTCGGCTTCACTGTCGTATCCTAGAACATAGAGTGTAGCCTTTACTTGCTTCTGCTCACGCTCCTGTTCTACTGCTATAACATTATACACCTCTGAGGCTCCAAGTGCTCTAAACTTGTAGAGGGTGTACGCGGCATCTCTTGTAGTATACAGTGTAGTGCCGTCACTCCTCATAATGATAAACCTGCCGGCTTGATCAGGGTAAAACAGGTCTCTTACGTAGCTGTAGTCCTGAGCGGCGGAGTTCAAGTCTACTTCGACAGCCCCGGATTCCAAGACACGCGCATACTTAGTCCTCGAGATCTTGTTTACGACTTCCCTCGCGAGACCCAGTATTTCACTACTAGACTCGAAGTCAAACCCATTAAACGCTATGTCTAGCTTACTTAGAGTACTCTTAAACCCCTCCAGAATATCCTGCGTAACTCTCCTAATAGTAGACAATATCTCTTCATCTCCGCTCTCAGCCCTCTTCGTAATCTCTTTTATCGAGTCCTCAGCTTCAACGTAGCTCTTTATAGCAGATTTAAGTGAGCTGTAGAGGTGGGGGTATGTCGTGGAGAGCCTCATCTCAGCCCTATGAAACCTCTTGTACTCGATCCAGGCTTCTCTATACTTGCCAAGAGCATCTAGGATCTGGTTGACGAGAGGGGCTAAATCCGGGTCTTCTGAGAGTTTTTTAGCGTGAACTCTACACGCCTTGTAGAGTTTCTTGAAGAGGAGTGGTGAGTTGTGAACAAATTTAGTTTTTTCTTGAATTTCTGTGAGTATTAATGAGAGTTCAAGAAACTCGCCTTGTTTACTCTTTTCTCTTAGAGCCTCAAGTAGTTTTCTCAGTAGGGATAAGACACTGTCTCCTATATTATTCAGACTCGATCTTAGCTTATCTAGCTCAATCAGCGTGTTAGTTATTGCGTATATTACTCCATACCAGTGATCTATTTTCGCGTCGTCTGGTTTTCTAATCCCAGCAGACTCGGCTATTTGAACACCATAGGTTAGAGTCGCAACTTGTCTACCTAGGTCATTTACGTAGAATCTCGTGTCCACGGTGAAACCTAGCTTCTTCAGTAGCCTTGCGAGTACATCGCCCAGAACACTGTTCCTGCCGCTACCAATATGAAGTGGGTGAACTGGATTGGCGCTTGTGTGCTCTACTATGACTTTTCTACCGGCACCAATACCGCTCAGGTCTCTAGAGATCTCGTTGTTTAAAAATAGCTTAGCAAGGTCTAGTAGCACTCGATCGTGGCTTACAGTCATATTCAAGTACCCATTTATAAATTCAGCTTTCTCTACACCGCACTCTTCTCTAGCGGCTTCTAGAATAGCATTACACAGTTTTAAACCGATCTCCTCCCAAGAGCTCTTATCGTAGTTTTTTAGGAGAATATGGAGTGATATCCCGTAATCTCCAAGCTTCGGGTCGGGAGTAGGAGTTAACTTGAGCCTTCCAGTACTGAATAGTTTCTCTATGCTCTCCCGAGTAGTCTTAAAAGTGTCGCTTAAAACACCTACTAGAGCCCTTGTAATGCAGTCTCTTATTTTGCTCATAAAGCACACTCAGAGTCTTCTCATGAGTAGAAGTATATACTCGCTTTAAAAGCGAGTTTGCTGGTTATAGTGCAGACACTCCAATTACTAGTACTCACTGCTCTAAGAGCTTGTTGAGAGTACTGTAAAACCTACTCCACCACTCTATAGCCGCCTGTTCCGGGTTCTCCCTAAACAGCTTAGCCCACGTGGCGTTTCCATACTCCTCAGCGGCTCTAGCCATGAAGTCTAAAATTCTCTTTGAATCCCACGGTGTGGGGTACGCACCAGCTAGTTTCTGGTACTTAGCAATGAGCTTGTAGATTTGCTTAGCTCTGTCAAGCGGTTTCTCAATGTTGTAGAGTCTCTCCATGAGTTTAGGTAGTACTTTCTCGGCCCACCCCCGGTGAAATCTACAGAAACCAGCGTTTTCTATTAGCAACTCGTAAATAGCTCTCTCTACGCACTTAGTTGCGAAGTCCTCGGGCTCGGCGAAGACACCTGAATAGACCGTCCAGTACTTGCCTAGAACATATAGTGGCGCGACAAGCCCCGGCGTCCAGTAGTAATTGGGGCCAATATGCCCCCTCTCGCCGTAGGGAGCGTATACTGGTATATCGCTGAACTTTACTTTTAATAGACTACACCTCTCACTGTAGAGAATATCTAAGATCTTAGCGGCGTCTCTCACTCCTCTCTCACTAATAAGTCTAACTATTGGATTTGTACCAAGAGCCACGTGCTCCGCGAGCTCGACTGCTAGTTTAGAGTTCACGGCCGAGGACTTCTCTCCCATAGACAGTGGGTCGAGCTCGGGAACCCCGGAAATACCGACGTCCTCTGGTTTGAGGAGACCGCGCGAAACGGCCTCGAGAATAAACCCGATGATATATCCAAGCTCTATGGCGTCTAGCCCATAGGCGTCTGCTAACTCTACTACTTTCTCTGCTTCGTGAATGTGAAATATTCCTATAAATGGCCCTAGGCCGTTATACGGCTCGTAGTCGCTCTTATACTTGTCTTTCCGCACTTTTTTACACGCTAGTGGGCACGGCTCGCCGCACGTTTTCCAGCTTCTTGTCTCAATGGCCTCTTTATTGAAGATCTCCCACATGTACTTCATTATAAGCCCGTGTAGCCTCTTCCTCGTCTCCGGGCTTTCGTATATGATCTTCCAGTTAAGCATAGGGGTAGTTACTCCTAGGTGAGGGTAGTTTCCACCTAATGTTCCACCACTATTGACTTTAGGATCGTACCTGTACTTTACCCCAGAGTCTATTACAGCCTGTATGTAGGGCTTACCTAGAGTCTCCATGAATATCTTATTTAAGGCGTTAACGTCAGTGAGCTCTCGTGGAAGCTTGGTGGAAACATCGTATTCTCCACCATAAATAATAGCGGCGACATTGTGAGCTCTGAGTAGTACGCTTCCCCCACCGGCTCTAGCGGCGAAGTCCTCGCTTCCGAAGTCCATTTTGCCCTTAATAATTGTTATAGATACTAGTGCACCAATATTGGTGTTGAGTGAACCCGGTCCTACTAGAATACTCCTTGCGCTGTACTTCTCGTAGAAGTCTCTGTGTAGGTCAATAAGGTACTTCTGTAGCGCGTATACGCCTTTAAGTCCACTATACTCACGCCATATATCAGTAAGCTTTTCTAGCTCTATTTCGTGAAACTCCAGCTCGATGTCTCCTTCACGCCTACCTGTAATTTTGAGTATTAGTGGTTTCTCACTACGCCCACTAATTACCAGTGAATCCGCACTAATGTTAAACTGGTAGGCAGCACCGCCGAGAGCTGAAACGTGTAGCCCGGTAGTAAGGGGGCTTCTAAAAACTGCTACTAGCCTGTGAGACCCATATAGCTTTGAGCCAGCAAAAATCCCCCTACCAATGACTAGAGCGTTGTCAGGGTGATATACGTGTTTTCGCCACGACTCAAATCTCTCTAAGTGCAGCTTTACTCCAAGCTCTGCGGGTCCGCAGACATCTCTGATTAGATAGTCCTCTTTCCAGTACTTCTTCCTCCCTACATCTATAAACAAAGCAGTATAATCCAACAATACCCCCTGTAGTATTTTTTACTATTAATGCCTTAAAAGCATTTTAAATTACTAATTATACGCCCGAAGTATTCTTCAAACAAATATTTAAAACATCCCAAAAAGGGCGACCCGAGTAAGTCAACTTTACTTAAAGTCATACTTGAGTTACTAAAGCCATTTAGTAGTAGAGTTCTCATATATGGATACCAAATATAAATTACCGTGGCGAAAAAGAGTAGATCTTTCTTCTCAGAAAATCTGCTATGTTTCACAAAACTCATTTAAGTCACTAAACCCTGTGCAGAGAGCCCACTTCCGCTCTAGATGTTTCTATAGAGACATACATAGCCAACTTAATTAACGAAAGCAGTAAACTAGGAGATGTGATTGTAACTATGATATACGAATTAGCCATTGCGTAGTGCGCAGTCGATCGAGCCACCGATCTTGGTGATGGGAGAGTTATCGAAAGGGCTGTTTCTGTTATTAAGGT
>JAJHQQ010000024.1 GCA_020833245.1 Desulfurococcaceae archaeon | reverse complement strand
GGTAGTCTTTTGCATGATTAATGGGGTGTGTTTATTGTTTAAGCGTAAAGAGCCCTTGAAAAAAGCTTTTGAAGCACTATACACTGTGAGGTTATTTAGGGATCGAGTGAAGAGGCTTTACAGTAGGCTGGATGAGCGTAAAAATGAGCTTAAAAACAGAATGGCTATGCTTGAGCTTAGAGGAGAGGCGTATCTCGCGAAGAGATACGCGGAAGAGATTGTTAAACTAGATGGATTACTGAAGAGTCTTTCATCTCTACAGCTCGTTCTCGAGAAAATAGACACCGCTCTTCAACACGCAATTATAGTGAGAGAGTTTAGTGCGTTAGTCGAGGATTTAAGACCTATTCTACAGGATCTCTCTCAGCAATCTATTATTAAGAGTATTCCGGAAATGGGGTTACTACTAGCAGACTTAGAGGAGTCTGTGAGAGAGCTTGCTGATTTACAGGTGGCTCCACCTAGCTTCGAGGTAGCTGTGCAGAGTAATAGTGAAATTAAAGCTGTACTAGAAGAGGCTAAGAATATTTTGAGAAAGAAGCTCGAGCCATAAGTACTCTACATTTGAATACTGTACTTCCTCTCCTCTCTAATAATAGCTAATCTCACACTATTACTCTTTAAAGTCTCAACGATCTCCTGGGGCACTCTCTTGTACAGCTCTCCCGGAACTAGTATAATGTGCTCCTTATAGTTCTTATTTAGTAGAGACGACCCTATAGCGTAAGCTAACTGCCTGTACTGCGCTGAGAGAGGTAGAGCGGGGTCAATAACCCATATACCAGAGACCTCCTCCTCGCTCTTCTCGGCTATAATGTCTGGCTCTATTGGCTTAGTTGTCTTGTTTATGGCAACATCATAGCCCTGCTTTTCAAGGACTTGTAGTACTTCCTCAATAAGCTCTTTTCTACTAACAGTTAGTAGCCTCTGAGAGCCAATGTACTTCTCTAATTCTCCGTGTTCCTCAGGATTGTAGAGAGTATACTTGCCTCTCTCAATCCTGTAGAGGAAGAGCTTCTCAGGGTCGCGATACCTCTCTCTACTACCACTATTAACTGTAACTAGGTCTATTTCGAAGTCGAGGCTCATTTCAGACCTAGAGGGGTCTCTCTTTAAAACCTCGGCTGTTAGGTCCTGGCGTGTAAAAGTGGTTTTACCACTCCTGTAAAGGGTCTCAGCTGCTTCTTTTAACAAGAGCCAGTTAGGCTTTTTCTCAATATCCTCTTCCGTGCTCAACCTCTACACCTGTCTCCAATAGTTGTCTTTACACACCTGGACTCTAATGCGGGGAATTCTACTTCTCAAGTATCTCTATAATCTTATCGGCGAGCCCCCTTATAATCCTTGCCACTTCTCCATCTCTATACTCCAGGAGATATGGTTTTCTACTGTCAACAGCTCTGTTAACCTCAGGTGATATTGGTAACCTGGCTAGTACACGGGTATTATACCTAGTTGCCAGGGACTCTCCGCTGAGTACCCCCATGACGCTGATTTCTCTACCACAGTATGGGCACTTAAAGTAACTCATATTCTCAACTATACCTAGGAGTCTTAATCCCGTTGAAGTAGCGAAGTTCACGGCCTTGGCTACTATTACTTCACTCAGAGCATTTGGAGCAGTAACTACTAGCGCGTGTGACTCGCGAGGCATTAGCTGAGCTAAAGTGATCGCCACGTCCCCCGTGCCTGGCGGCATATCTACAATCAAGTAGTCTCCAGACTCCCACTTTACGCGCGCAGCGAGCTCCAGTATCCCCCTAGATACTAGTGGTCCACGCCACACAATAGGAGTGTCTGGTGCGTCGAGCATTAAGTTCACAGCTACGAGCTTTACTCCCAGAGGCGCCTCAACAGGCAGTATTTCACCAGCCTCGTCGAGGTAGTGTCTCACCCCCTCTACTCCGAGTAGTAGTGGTGTTGACGAGCCGTAAATATCCGCGTCAAATAGGGCTACTCTCCTACCCCTCTCAGCTAGGGCTAATGAGAGCATTGAAGACACAAACGACTTGCCCACTCCGCCTTTACCACTAATAACTAGAATCCTGTACTTGTAGTTCTCGAGTTTTCTCCTTGCTCTCTCCTGGAATAGTGAGGCGACGTCAAAGCCGTGTGTACTAGTGCTCAAGACTCGCACCAGGTCCTTAAACCAGGTTAATTTACAGCTCGCTTAAAGCTAAAATACTACTCACCAGGTATTTACATTACCAGCGAAAACG
The DNA here is from genome assembly GCA_020833245.1 of Desulfurococcaceae archaeon. GTDB lineage: Archaea > Thermoproteota > Thermoprotei_A > Sulfolobales > Desulfurococcaceae > UBA285. Next base: position 9,010 of record JAJHQQ010000024.1, on the reverse strand, counting down.
CTGTGTGTAGGGCTTTAAGCTTGAAGTGTAGTATTGCGCCGGCTAAGGTAATTCTCTTCGGAGAGCACTTCGTAGTGAAGGGCAAGCCGGCTCTGGGATTAGCAGTAAACGTTTACGCTAAAGTCTGCGTTAAAGAGGGGTCGGGTAGAGTGTACTCTAGACAATTAGGAGAAGTGAGTGTGAGGTCACCTCAGAGAGCTATATTTGACACCGCGCTGGAAGAAGTGAGCAGGTTTACCGGGAAGAGAGGAAGCCTAGACGTGTACGTAGACTCAGATATACCAGTCGCAGCCGGCATGGGGTCCTCAGCCTCGATAGCAGTAGCTCTCGTACACGCTTTACTAGTGTACTATGGGGTGGAGTTCAGCAAGGAGGATGTGAGGAGGCTAGCTCACGAGGCTGAGAAAGCAGTTCACTACAAGCCTAGTGGAGTTGACACTACACTATCTACTTATGGTGGGCTCCTGTACTATAAGCAGGGTGAATTCAGGCTTCTCAGCGACCTTAAACTACCAAGTGATCTAAGCATAGTAGTTGTTGATACCGGTGTTAAGAGAAACACGGGTATTGTTGTGAAAGAAGTTTTAGAGAGGTATGAGAGGTGTGAGAGAGTATTGAAACACGTCTACGAGGCGGCTGGTGAGATAGTAGAGTTAGCTATAGAGGCAATTAAGAACAGTGATAAAAAGCTCCTCGGTGAACTCATGTTGATAAATCACGGCCTACTCTGGTCTATAAGTACCTCGAGCAGAGTGTGTGATGAAGTAGTATACACACTACTAGAATTGGGAGCTCTAGGCTGCAAAATAAGCGGTGCTGGCAGAGGAGGAGTAGTTATTGGGCTCGTTGAGAGAAACACTGCTGAGAGCACTCTCAGTAGACTAGTTAATATGGGTCTAAGAGCCTTTTTAGTTGAACCAGACTACGCTGGTGTGAGAACAGCTGGTTCCTAGACTCAGTGGAAGACTTACTTCGCGGGAAAACTTTTAAATTCACCGTTCTACTAGAGTTTCCTCAGTGTTCTCGTCTTCAAGGTTTTAATAGTTGAAAATTGAGAATACTAGTTTGTGATACGTGATTAATCACGTATGGTTTACTCGCGATGTCCGAGCTTAAGGGGTCTAGTAGTAAACTAGTGTTAAAGGAGTCAACCGCGATGTACGTGAAATTAAACATGGTTTTCACAGAGGCTCTTTCAGAGATCTATGAGTACAATAATAAAATCAGGGATACTGGGTACTACTTAAAGCCTGTTCACATGTCTACTAGGAGACTTGCTGATGGAGCAGTAGTCAAGTACTATTACTATGGCAGGTACTGGTATAGAGTTGAGAGAGGGGAGAGCGGAAGCGTGAGGTGGATTTACCTCGGCAGAGAAAAGCCTTCACCTCAATTACCAGACCCTCCCAGAAACCCCCTTGAGGGAGTAGTCGTAAAGAAGTATAATGGTAAAATAGAAATAGAGTTTCTCAGCGAAGAAGTACTTAGAGAAGTATATGAGAGATTAGCAAAATACGAGAAGAAACCCGGTAGTCCTTAGAGGTAACTCTGCGATCTCTTCTCAGATTTCACAAAATGCTTCGTGGATTTTTATTAACCTCCACCGCGTTAATATCAGGTTAGTTTACATGTAACTGGTTGCCGTCTCAATAGGTGAATAGTGTGGTTAGAAACTACGTTGTTGACGGCATAACAGCAATTATTCTTATTAGTGCTTTTAGCTACTCGCTCTTAGTGTCAATGGGCATGTTTAGCTACTTAGTCTACAAACCCCGCAGGAGCTCTGTGAGAGCTAGAAACGTAGAGATAGTTGTGGTCTCCAAGGCTGATGAGAGAGTTAAAAACTCCCTGTTCGAGGTTTTAAAGTACCACACTAGGAGATATGGTCGAGTAACACTAGTAGTTGATGAGGAGGCTCCACTACTCCCCAGGCTCAGAGAGCTGAAAGGCGTAAAACTAGTTGTTGTGCCCTCTAACTACAGGAGAGACCTCGTGGGGAAGGGTAGGGCTTTACAGTACTTCGTGGAGCACTTCGTGGATCCGTCTAAGTGGTATGTCTTTATTGACGACGACAACATTATAATAGATGACTCCTTCCTCTACGAGATACCCGTCTACGAAAGTCTAAACTACGTTGCAGCTAATGGCGTCTTAATGCCGCGTCCAGGTAGAAGTACAGTAGCCTACATTATGGACTGGATTAGATTTGTAGATGACCTGTTTCTCTTCAGGTTCTTTACGGGCCTACTCGGTAAGCCCCTTCTTGGACTACATGGTGACTTACTAGTTGTTAAGGGGAGTGCGCTGAGGGAAATAGGGTTTTCTAAGAGGACTCTCACAGAGGACTTTGAGTTCGCTAAGGAGCTGGTTAAGAGGGGCTATAAGACTTGGCAGTCGAGTACTAAGGTCTCAATAAGGAGTCCTAATAGTGTGAAAGACTTGATTGCTCAGCGAGGTAGGTGGTTTAAAGGCGTAGTAATGGGTATGAGGGGGTCTCCTCTACTCATGAAAATAACTATTATTGTAAGGGGGTTGACGTTTACAGTTGGAGTTATAGTGTTAATGCTCCTACTCCCCGCTATTTCGTACATTGGTTACGCCTGGTTTATAGTCCCGGCTAGCTTCTACTACGCTGGTACATATATTTACGGTGTTTACAATTCACGTAAGCTCTACATGCTTCTACTAGTCCCGTTTTTCGGGTTTATTGAGGCGGCTTCTAGAGTATATGGACTAGTAAACGTAAACAACTATGTTGTAATAGACAAGAACTAGTCGGTGCGGGATTAAATGTGGAGTACTTTATTCAGGTTTAAGTATGGAGACGTAGAGGTGTTTTTCGGCCCGCGTTTACTAAGAGAGCATTTACCTAGTATAGTACGAGGATACAGAAAAGCACTAGTAGTGACTTCTCGCAGTGCAGCTCGCGTATCGGGTGCGCTGGAAGACGTAGAGAGTATACTTCGAGAACAAGGTGTAGAGTTTACTCACTATAATGGTGTGAGACCCAATCCAGATACGAGGACCGCTAACGAGGTCTCTGATCTCGCCAGGCGTGAGGGAGTAGACTGCATAGTTGGTATTGGTGGGGGCAGCGTAATAGACGTGGCTAAAACAGCCTCGATCACGGCTAGGAGTAATCTACGAGCTGAGGATTTACTCGCTAAGAGAGTCCAGGTCTCCAAGACTATACCGCTCATAGTTGTCAACTTAACGCACGGAACAGGGTCCGAGGTGAACAGGTTTGCTGTGTTAACACACACGGGGACTATTGAAAAGAAGGGATTTGTAGCTAGATATCCAAATACTAGCTTCGAAGACCCCCTGTACACTACTTCCCTCGGCGCCAAGCAGACACTCTACACTACTCTAGACGCTTTTTACCACGCATACGAGGCGGCGACGTCGAAAAGAACTAATCTCCTAGTGGCATCTCTAGCTAGAGAAGTAGTTTTCAACGTAGTGAGCTATCTGAGTAGAGTACTCGAAAAGCCAAGCGACTTAGAGGCGAGAACTAGGCTACTGTACGCGTCTATGCTCGCGGGTATTAGTATAGATGTAGCCGGTGGAGCACACTTAAATCACGCTATAGAACACGGATTTAGCGGATTAAACCCCGACTTACCCCACGGCGCTGGGTTGGCTATGTTTGGCCCCATGGTAGTTTACTATACTCACAAGGCTGTCCCAGAGATCTCCGCGAGTATACTCAAACACATAGATCCGACTATTAAGCCTATAAGCGAAGACGCGGATAAAGCGAGGAGAGTAGTTGAGGAGTTTCAGGTAAATCACGGATTTAACGAGAGGCTCTCAGATTACGGTGTAGACTGGCAGAGTGCGCAGAGAGTATTGGACCTTATTCTCAAAGCCATTAATGAGAGGTATCACGTAATGATGCCGTTTCCAGTAACGAGAGAAGTAGTTGTTAGAATAGTTGAGAGCGCGCTGTGAAGAGAGCGCTTTTCCTCGTTAATACTCAACTCGCTTCTCACTTTTCAAGTATAAAAAGCCGCACATTACTAGAGTATAATATACCGGTGAAAGCTGAGAATTGAATATAGTAGCCGTAATGTTCATTGTGAACAGCGTCTCAGCTGTTTTTAAAGCGGCGAGTATTATTGGAACAAACTCGACTAGTGTATTTGTAGACATGTTGAATGATATTGGCGATGCTGTGGGATTAGGCCTATTAGTACTGGGTTTAAAACTAGGTGGTAAGTCTAGAAGCATAGTTTACCCATATGGTACTCGCAGAGCCCTCTATGTTTTAGGCTTAATAGCTATCTCTATTTTCAGTGGAGTGATTTTCGCGTCTGCTATTTACAGGGTTGCGGAGGCGTTACTGGGAAACTATGGAGTGTACTCAACGCGAGAGGCTAGAATACTCTTCACACTCGCACTTACTACAAACGCCCTGAATTTACTAGCAATATACGTGTCTACTAGGAGAAACTCTAATAACCCGGCGATTGAAGGTGTACTACTAGACGCTGTAAGCGACTTCTCTGCTAGTACAATAGCACTAGTAGTTCTCATTACTGAGAACCCTGTACTCGACGTTATTGGTGGAGTGGTAATATCAATTGCTATTTTAATATCAGCGCTGTCAATTGGATACAAGTACTATCAAGTCCTTGTAGGGAGGTCTCCGCCAAGAAGCGTGTTGAAAAAAGTGTTGACAAGCGTTCTGAGCATACCAGAGGTTCGAGACGTCAACGTCTTCAACGCCTCCATGATCACTGAGGACGAGTACATGCTAGTACTAGAAGTCGAAGTTGATAGAAGCCTAGACGTAGACGACATAGAAGAGCTCTCAACAAAAATAGAGAACACAGTCAAGAACACTGAACGCAGGTTTAAACACGTAATTATAGAGTTTGTAGCTGAGAGACGCGAGCCCAAAACATACAAGAGTATTATCAGAGAACTAGAAACGACAGCGGAGTAGATGATCGATAGGGGTCTTAGCGGCGTGTTAACTACTTGAGTGCTTTAAGAACGAGAAGTAGTGAAGTGAAGTTTAGCAGTACAATTATAAATGAGTATAGATTTAGACCCAGTGTGCTCAGAGCGCTTGAAGATGAGACCGCGCCAATAAAGCCAGCTAACTCGGAGATAGCTGGAAACAGCGTGATCTTCTCTCCAAGTGTTATTTTCAAGTAAGCACTGTATACTGCGACGTCGACTACAACGCCGAGAGAATAGATGAGAGCTAGGAGAGTAGCTACTATTATGCTGGTGGGAGTGAGTAGGAGGAGAGTGAGAGTACAAGTCGACCTTAAGAGTATAGCTAAGCTTACAGCGAGTTCACTACTAATCCACTGCGGTAGTACGTGTAGTATTACTGAGGCTATAATCTTACCGGCTCCATATAGTGCTAAGACACTATCAGCGCTGAGACCATGTGTATTAATTAGAATATATGGTAGAGGAGTCCACAAGTACTCACTGCTTATTTTAAAGACAACTAGTGATGTTAGCAATAGGGTTAAAGTACTCACTGCTCTTCTACGAGATAAGTACATTTTTATCCAGGTAGTATTTGAACTAGAACCCAGAGAGGCTAGTAGTACTAAGCTATCAGTCAACCCTAATCCGAGTTCAGCATTTCTCTCTAATTTCTCCACAATTCTAGTAAATCTCACAATTGGCTGTGGAGTGACTAATTGAGCTAAGAGCCCAGCTGCAAGGCACTGGAGTAGTATAAGCGTTAATTCTCCTGGCTTAGAGACGTCTAGTCGCCACGTCGCTAGTAAAGAGAGGACTAAGCCGTCTACTAGGAGAGTTGTAGTCAACACTTTTTTATTGATAAATCCCCACTCATGGCTAAAGTAGTTCTCGAGTATACCAATCTGCACTCCAACTCTGTAGTGTAGAAATGCTACTGCGTGAAAAGCGTATGAAACGTAGAGGAGTCCTCTTTGCGAGTAGAGAATAGATAAGTACAGAACTAATGTGCTCGCTGTGAGCGCGGAATTAGCGACTAATATAGACTTCTTCGAGAGGCCGTGATAGAAGTACTTCTCAGCACTCTTAGACAATAGCAGCAGGACGAGTATCCACATAGCGTTCAGTAATGAGACCTCGTGTAAGCTAAGTCTCAAAGTCTTAACAGCCAGCACGTTAATTAGTACGTCGAGCGCGTTAACCAGAGCTAGCGGAGTGCTAGCAACATAATACCACATTGTGCCACCGCGATGGGAGTCCACAGATAACTGCCGTTACAGTGAGTTTTTAAGACGCGCCATAACGCGATAATTGCAGAAGTAATAATTATGGCAGTTTACTTAAAAACTAGGAGAGCTAGCCGAGAATAGCTCTCAGTTTCTCCGGGTTAACCAGTGAGAGTAGTGATATGATTTCTTTAGCCTCACCTCCAATAAGCTTGGCTATTTCCGCGAGGAGTTTCTGGTACGCTGTTTGCTTTAGTTCCTTAGTGATTGCTGAGAGGGCGTCAGCGTAGTCTACTGGTGCTGGTATTCCGGTACCAGTGCTCACGTGGATTAAACTAGAAATTAGTAAATCCTCGGGTAGTGTGCTGCTCGCTAAGTACTCTATTTTAGTTGCTAGCGGGTATATTGTTCTAGGAGCCCTGTAAAAGGCTAATTTAACAGCGTAGCCAACTGGTATATTTCCAACTAGAGTCTCATACCATTTAAGTCTAGTTTTAAGCCACTCTTTCTTAACACTAGGATTGCCCTCTAGCTTTCTGAGCTCACTATATATATCAGAGTGTACACCGGCGATGAGGTACTCTCCGGGTCTTAGTACTAGGCTCATAACGGCCTTGTCACTTAGTTTTAAGTCGTGAAAACCGAGAATATTGACTAGGTCTCTAGCGTAGCTTCTCTTTAAAACCCCAACTACAGCTGTATCCGTCTTATCAGCTAGCTCTAGTACTCTACTAGTGTACTCTACAACTCTCTTAAAAACGTCTCTACTCGACCCTGTCCTAGATGGCAGGCCCCTTGGAATTATCTCACCGTCTAGTAGTAGTACATCGAAGTCTACTTCTCCTCTCTTTTTCTCCTCTAGGAGATCTATAGCCACTATTCTCTCATAGTATCTCGCAATACTACTCGTTAAGTCGTCGTTAAACCAGAGCTCGGTGTACGCCTTGGCGTCAATACTACTCTTACCGCACCTAGAACCGTAGAGGACGCGTACAACGACTACTAGGCCGAGATATCCGCCAACAAGCTCTATGGCTGGAGCCGTGAAGCCGGAGTCCACAGCCGCGTAGCAGAGATTTTCCGGATCTCTCGCAACTCCAATAATAAACTGGGCTCTTCTAGCTTCAAGGGCCTTCCTTATTTCAGCTATAATAGACCTGACCTTGTCGACTTCTCTCGCGAGCTTACTAGTAATCCGTGTAATAGACTTCTCCACAATTTCGGGAGCTATGCCAACAGGTATTTCACTGGCAAGCTCTTCTGGTAGGCTCAGCAACTTCTCTCACCTTAATGAGCATTGGGTATTTAAGTGGGTTTCCTAGGCCAGCGAAGAAGAACTCTCGAGTCTCTAGTAGTGAGAGAGATTCTGGTCTCACACCAGCTAAGTCCACGAAGTTTCTCAACTGATCGAAGTCGTAGGGAGTCTGTAGCCTACTAAAGAACACGGTGTTAACGTTGTTTCTAACATCCGGTGTGAAGTCTAGCACTCTCTGACTCGCGAGAACAACTCCGAGATTCCACTTCCTACCCTCGCGGAGAGTTTTTTCGATGAGCGTGTTTGAGGGCCAGCAGCCCTGTTGACAAGCATAGTTATGTGCCTCGTCAATTACGACTAGAGTGTTCACGGGCTCAAGTCTCTCAGCTATAATCTCCCATAGTCTCTCGAGAAACCTCTTAGCAATAACTCTCCTAGTCTCGGTCTCAATGTAGCTTAAATCTACGACTAGTACTCTCTCTCTGCGAGCCCTCTCTACTAACTCGTCTACAGTCTTCGACATGTTATTTAATCTCTTCACGTACTGCTCAGCAAATAGTGATATGTAGAGTGATAGCTTCTGAGAGGTAGTACCTCTCGCACCGAGCTTCGTCGCGGTTTCAGCTATTACTTTAATGAGCTCACTAGTATTCCACATCTTCTTGCTGGATAAGTCGAGTGTTAAGTGCTCAAGCTGCTTTCTCGTTAAAGCAAGCTGTGATCTTTCTAGTTGACTACACAATTGCTGATTAGTCTTGCACACAATGTACTTAACTAGTGCTAATGGCACGTACTCCTCAACGGCTCTCTCGGCGTAACCAAGTGTATTTCTCAAACCCTCTGCTATAGTGTCCACGTCTAGAACGATCTCGTCGGCTCTAACCACACTGCTAGTCCAGAAGGGTGTATAGTCCATGCCTGTGTGGTCAAATATTACAACGCTCCAATTAGTCTTCTCTAACACCTCGTCTACCAGTGCTTTCACGAGCCTGGACTTTCCCGTACCAGTAGTACCGACTACTGCAATGTGGTATCGTAATGCATCGGGCTTCATGGGTATTTCTATCCCACTATACTTGTGAATACCGATTACTAAGCCGCCTCCGAGGTCTAATTTAATATCACTAGGAGACTCGACTATGTATACTTTAGACCTTGGTGTTGGAGGAGTCGTAGGCGGCTTGACTTCACCACTACTAATCTCGCCTATGATCCTCACGTAGCTAATCTCGTAGGGAATGTCAAGACCCTCACTCGCGATCTCCGGTTTCTCAATAATAGCTGATCTCTGGCTCGTAGTTAACAGAGGATCTAGCTTAGTTACGAGTCTCAGAACCCCGAGGTATCTTCTCTTAAATTTAACGTCTTCAACAACTACAAGAGCCTCTTCTTTAACGAAGGCCTCCGCGTCCTTGAAGACTACTAGAGGAGCTTCAAAGGACCTAGCGTTAGAAGCTATAACACCTAGTTCTCTCAAAGAGCCCACCACAATAATAATCCTGCTTTTAAACCGAAAATACTTTAACCGTGAAATAGCTGGGGTTCAGCTCTAATATAGGTTTATATGGCTTGATGTCAT
>JAJHQQ010000023.1 GCA_020833245.1 Desulfurococcaceae archaeon | reverse complement strand
TAGTGACCATATACTCGAAGCTAATAAGTAGCTACGAGGAGGTGTTTAGCGAGGGTTTAGCGAGGATCATTGTTCCCAGAATAGAGCTCTACAGGAGAGAAGATGGAAGTATTGAGCCCGCATGGATGCCGGTATTCTATAACCCACACGCAGTTGTCAGTAGAGATCTAACTGTACTCTTCTTAAGAGCTACGATGAGAAGTGGACAGAGCTTCTTCTTTGTAGACCTCTTATCTGGAACAGGTATTCGGGGTATTAGAATAGGCTTAGAGGCTGGTGGCGAGGGTTTACTGAACGATATTGATCCGAGAGCACACTACTACATTAAGAGAAACATTCTTGTAAACAAGCTCGAAGAGAGGTTAGAGGCTTATAATCAAGAAGCCAATACCCTACTAAACATGCTTGTATTAACAGGTGTGCTAGTAGACTACATTGACGTGGATCCATACGGGTCTCCCATACCGTACATTGACTCGGTGTTTAAACCACTAGCTAAGAGGGCTTACATTGGGGTCACTGCTACGGACTTAGCTCCACTAACATGTACACATCCACGTAAAACACTTGTAAGGTACTGGGATAAGTGCACTAGAGTTGACTTTGAGAAAGAGTACGCTGTTAGACTCCTAGTAGGCAACATCGCGGCTAGAGCTGCCGCCATGGGCTACGCGATTAAACCCCTCATCTCATTTGTTCACAGGCACTACGCGAGAGTATTCGCGAAGTCTGAGAGGAGTTACAGTAGAGCTTACAGTGTCTTAGACGAGTGTTTAGGTTACATATGGTATTGCCCAGACACGCTTGAACGAGGATTTACCAGAGGCCCTCGCGACACGCCCAACTGCAGTAGCGGTTTAAAGCCTCATGTATTAGGGAAGACGTGGATCTGTGATATCACGACACTAGAGGCTGCCACCGAGTTACTGCGGGAAGCTCAAGCCACTGGTTTCATAAGCCCGGAGACTCTCCAGATACTTAGCAAGCTCCACAGTGAAGCCGAGGTTTCCACACCATACATTAGACTAGATAAGCTCTGTGGAGCTTTAAGAGTGAATATGCCAAAAATAGAGCAATTGATTAATAGGCTTATAGAAGCCGGATTTAAAGCTACGAGAACACACATGGATCCCCGAGGACTTAAAACAACAGCACCAATTAGCGAGTTATCGAGAATACTCCTTGAACTACACAGAGAAAGGAAGCGATAGCGTGAAGCTACTTCATTACATAGATTTAAATACTATAACTGAAAAAGAGTGCAAAGGCGTGTTGTTACCGTCCGCTGTGATTTCTAGGACTCTGTTATTTTACACTATTTAAACTTCTAAGAGACATTAAGAGCTACACTGTGGTGTAAACTTTGAGCGAGGAACTAAGAGATAAAATCGCCGCCACTCTGAGAAAAAACATTATTGAGTCTGGGGAGGGAGTAATTGTTACTGTACGAGTAGATGAGGGAGACGAAGAGGCACTGTTTATTGAAGGAGATGAACTAGTATTTAGGACTCCCATTAAACTCGGCTTTGGTAAAGAGAACGCCGCACTCGTTGGTTATTTAGCCAGATCACTCAGAATACCGTCTTCAAGAATAGACATTGTTTATGGTTCACGCGAGAAAGTCAAGAGACTACTGATCTCCGGTATCGACTCAGAAGATCTTATCTCGAAACTACTCAGAGTTGTCAGGCTAATTTAAGCTGGCGAAGGACTTCTAGAGGCAGTGCTCTCCTGAAGGCTTCTCTATTTCTCAGGGTTAAAACAACTTTACGGGCGTCTTCAATTTTCGCTCTTATTTCTCGATCACTGAGATTATAGTGTACAACGAGAATTAAGTGCTTATTAGACTCGAGGAGTTTTAGTAGAAGTGGTTTAAAAACAGGTAGTTTCAGCTCCATTGGGCCGACTTCATCTATACCTACAACTTGAGCTTCACTTAAAGCCCTACTTAGAGCTTTTTCAACAAGCCTTGACGCCTCACTCACGAAAACACCATAGGATCCTACTCTCACAGAGCTGGGATTATCCCTCCTAGCAAGCCACGTTTCTTCTCCCGTTAATAAATCCACTAATTTAAACCCTACTCTCCCACTATTGACTCTCACTTCGGGTGCTATGATCCCTCCAACTACTACTCCACGGTCTCTCAGAGTTGACACAATAGTATTAAAGAGTGTTGATTTACCTACTCCAGGTCTACCTGTAATTACTAGTTTCATTTAGACTAAACCAGGTTTACTTTTACTCAATAGTGCACTCTCAACTTGTTTAATATCACTTTCCGACTTTACAACTATGAGGGGGGCGTTCACAATATCCGCTATTTTCTCCGCATCTTCAATTTTTCTCTCTAGCGATCCATTCCTATAAGTGGCCTTAGCAACCACCAGTGTTGTAGTATTGTTCTTAACGACTACGTCAACAGGTGTTCTAGTAAAGCTAAGAAACAGCTTATTGAGTCTAGAAGCTAGTCTCCACAGCGACTCCTCGATCCTGTCTCGTGGAGTATCACTAATAATGGCTTCTTCACTGAGCATACTCAAGAGCTTAGCTGGATCTAGCTCCTCAAATATGTCTTCACCTAGAAGCTGAGCTAAAAGTAACCCTTTATCGAGAGGCACTAGTAGCCCGCCGCGCTCATATAGATACACTGTTTTCTTCGTAACTCGCAGAATCTCGGCTAATTCTCCTCTAGAGTACCCGTACTCCCTTAATCTCTCTGTGAAAACTCTACTATTTACCTTCAAGAAGTAGCCTCCTTTTCGGTGAATAACTATAGGCTTTTCCCTAGTAGAGAGGCTCTTTTCAAGAGTTCTCGTAGTTAAAGCCGGAACTCCCTGCTTCTCGTATATTACGTCATCCTCTAAGCTAGTATTGCCGCTTCTAGTGGCTACAATTAGCGATATTACGTTATATGCCCTTATACTCTTCTTCAAGTCTTCAAGCTCGATTTTACTAACATGTTTAAGACTCTCTGATACCTTCAAGAGTACTGGTCGAGAGTCCTCTTTATAGGCAACTAGGTCAAATCCCCTCTCCTCGGGGGGATACGATATCGTGTCCACTGTAAAGCCAGCTCTTCTTAACGTCGTAAGCGTCTCTTCTAGTAGCTCTTCATTAACTTTACTGGTTTTCGACATAGCCTCCTTGCCTGCTAGAGGATTTAAGTGTAAAAAGAGCCTAAATTACTTTAAGTTGACTCGTCTAATGTGTTCTTCAAACACACCACTATTTTCTCCTAGTGTAGCGCGCCAAGATCATGGCGTGATCCTTATCGTAGGGTTCTAGGTGTACAACGCTAATGATCTCAAAGCCCCTTTCTCTCAGGGTATTCATCTCTCGCTTATATATCTCGCTCGGCTCCTTGGTCACGTCAATGCTTCTAGCCTTTATTGCTAACAGTAAGTACCCGGAATCCCTTAAGAACACGTCTGCGTTGTCCGCTACAATAGCTGCCTGCTCTGGCTGAGCTATATCAGCGTATATACCATCTACGACTTCGACTATGTGCCTGTACTCTAGTGGCTTTCTCGCGTCTGCTAATATAGGATAGAGGTTTTTCCTAACATCAGCTACCATAATAAACTCCCTCATCACTCTAGGCGCGACGTCAACTCCATATATTCTTCCACGGAGCCTCACAATGTCTGAAATATGACTCGCCGTAGTACCAGAAGCCACGCCTAAATACAAGATCTTGTCTCCTTCTCTAATAGGCTGCTCAATAAGGCCCTTTAAGAGAGCCCCGGCGAGCTTACTCCTATAAGGATTCCACTCGCGGTACTCAACACCCCCGTGTTTAAAGAGTCTCTCACCATATACTCTGTGACCTGGAACAAGGTTTCTTGTAGCAAGCCTCTCCGTGCCGTCTTCTAGCTCAACAATATAAACGCCGAAGTACTTCTCGTGGGGTTTAATTGACACAGCGGAGCTCAAAGAGACCACCCACTAGTTCTCTCCGGACCCTTCACCTTTTCTCCTTTTCTTCTCTTGTACTTTAGCCCTTTCTACTTTTGGCGGCGGCTTTGGATATAGTTTCTTTATCTCGTCTATTCTCTGCTGTAACTCCGCTGTTAGCTTGTCGCCAATAAGCCTACCAGTGAAGTAGTCTACTTTAGCAGCTATTGCCAATTTAGCTGCGAGTGCTCTCGCAATTTTACCTCTCTGCCACCTCGGAGACCTATGTATCGCCGGGTGCTGAAAGATAACTCCGTGTTTAGGAGGCTTACCACCTGTCCTGAGTGCTCTAAACAGCGCTTTTTCTGCCCCGAGAACCTGTATTGTACTCGCGGGTAACTTTGCCATCTTCTCTAACCCACCAGCTAGGCTTAACAGCCTAGCACCTAGCTTTGCACCAACAAGTGCTGTAATGTTTGGAGAGACTTCTTTCATAATGGTCTCAATGTATTCTTCGAGGGTGGTTCTGAGCTTATATAAGTCGAGTATTATGCCCGCTAGTACTCTAATGTAGTTTAAGTCGAAGTCACTAAGCTCCGCGCCAATAGTTGTAGTAGCTGCACTCGTAATTTTCTCTATGAGGTCTTCTGGTACGTCGAGCTTAGCCAAGTTCTCCGCGGTGAAGTTAGCTCTATCACCAAGCTCGTAGACTAGTTTAGCGTACTGCAAGTGGTCCTTCAAGAGCTCATCTAGCTCTGGGAAGTGTAGACTATACCACTCTCTCAACCTGGCCACGTAGAGGTTTATTGTCTTATCAATGTCGTCAATAGCCCTAACAGCTTGAACAGCTAACAAGTCTCTTTTCTGAGCAACTCTTCTCAGTTTTCTCCTAGTCCACTCGAGGGCTACTTCGTGTAGCTTCTTAAAGTACTCCTCAGGTGCAGAGGCAAAGCCCAGTTTTACCGCTAACTCGGGTAGCTTCTCCCTAATACGAAGTATTTGAATACTGCTCGGATCGACTATTGAGGTTAAACCCTGCGAAGACGCCGCCTTAGCGGTAGAATACGATTCTACAACTACTTCACTAATACCTCTCTCTTTTAACTTGCCTAGGATTTCCACGAGCTGTGGCGTTACATCGCCTTTTTCAACACTAATAACGTACTCAACTAGGTCGTCGAGTCCTGAGGGGCTCTTCACGTACTCCACAATGTCTCCATTTTCATCTACTGCTATAACGCCTATAATAGTCTCCGCTACGTAGACTCTGCCCTGCATAAATACCAGCCTTATAAGGGATACTAGAACAGGTGTTTAAATATCCCTTACACTAAGTATAATGTGAGGTGACACTATGCCTACACACGGCTCACTAACAAAAGCGGGTAAGGTGAGGAGTGCTACTCCAAAAATACCACCTAAACCCAAAAAGAACAAGCCCCCTAGAATTAGAAACAAAGTAGAGTATATCAGGAGATTTGTAGTTAAAAAAGAGGAGGCACCGGCTCCTCAAGTTTAAATACACTATACCCAGCCGTCTCCATTCAGCGATCTTTTGGCACACAGTTACAGTGATCTGCTCTCAGTTTACGTCAAATAGATAGCTTTAGTTCTCTACCTTGAATTAAGTTATTATAGTTTCCTTCAATTCTACACTAAATCGGTAATAGGATATGAGAGTTTACTACGGTTATATCGGGGCGTTGGCAGAGCTCTTAGCGTCGAGAGGCCTTAAGCCCGGAGACAGGATCTCTATTCTCCTGAGAGACAACACTACTCTGCGCGGCATATTAATGCCTAGACCAGGGCTTTTTAGTGAGCAACAAGTACTAGTGGTTAAGCTTGAAAACGGCTATAATACCGGAATTAGAATTGACGAAATACTCGAAGTCTCTCTACTAGAACAACATCCCCCTAGAAGAGAGCCCACTACAAGTAGGCCCATGCACGGAGAGGGAATGCTACCAAGTGTAGCAATTATTAGCACTGGAGGCACAATTGCCTCTAAAGTCGACTATGAAACAGGCGCTGTAACTCCTGCATTAACAGCTGAGGAGATAATTGAGTGGATACCTGAGCTCAGCGAAATCGCTAGTATTAGTGTAGAAGAGCTAATGAGCATTTTCAGCGAGGACATGGAGCCTAAATACTGGGAGAAAATAGCTGACAGCGTGTATAGACACATAAATAGTGGTGTAAGTGGCGTTGTAGTCGCGCACGGAACTGACACCATGACTTACACTGCCTCAGCTCTCGCTTTTGCTATTCAAGAGAAGCCTGTCCCCATAGTTCTAGTCGGGTCGCAGAGGAGTAGTGACAGGCCCAGCACTGACGCGGTATTCAATCTCCTGTCAGCTGTCCTCGTCGCGGCTAAAGCCCCATTCGCAGAGTCAGTTATAACAATGCACGCCTCAAGCTCAGATCCTCACGCACTAGTACTGAGAGGGGTTAAAGCGAGAAAAATGCACACTAGTAGGAGAGACGCGTTTAAACCCATAAACGACACTCCCATTGCCTACGTAGACCCGGTTAAAAGGGAGATAAAGATTATAGGCGAAATAGTTGAGCACAGAAACCCCGGAAAAACACCTGTTCTTAAAAACAAGTTCGATGACAGGGTCGCTCTGGTAAAGGCTTACCCAGGTATACAGTCTGAGATCATTGATTTCCTAGTGGATAAGGGCTTTCACGGAATAGTAATTGAGGGTACTGGTCTGGGTCACATAGCCAATAAAGTAATCGACTCAATTAAGAGAGCCGTTGACAGCGGTATACCTGTTGTAATGACTAGTCAGTGCCTATTCGGACGCGTCAATTTAAACGTATACAGTACTGGTCGTAGACTACTAGAAGCAGGAGTTATACCCGGTGGAGACATGCTTCCCGAAACCTCATACGTTAAGTTGTCTTGGATTCTCGGATCGCTGACAAGAGACCCCGTTGAGGTAAGATCGTGGATTACGAGAAATATTGCTGGAGAGCTAAATGAGAGGCACACTCTAGAACTCTACCCGAGGTGGACACATGAGTAGCTCTAACGCCGTGGACTACAAGTCGCTTGGTCTCAGAGTAGGGCTCGAAATACACGTGCAGTTAAACACGAGGAGAAAGCTCTTCTGCCCCTGTCCAACTAGGTTGGCTTCGAGTCACAGCGCAGAATTACACAGACAACTAAGACCAGCTAGGAGCGAAGTAGGCGAAGTAGACCCGGCGACTCTACTAGAGTGGAGTAAGAGGAAGCCATACCGCTACCTTGTCCCCAGAGAGGAATCCTGCCTCGTAGAGGCTGATGAGGAGCCTCCTCACCAGCTTGACAGGGAGTCACTACTAGTCGCCTTAGCAATAGCCAAGGCACTTAGAATGAGAATTGTCGACGAAATCCACGTTATGAGGAAAATCGTAATTGACGGTAGCAACGTAAGCGGCTTCCAGAGAACAGCCCTAATAGCCCTCAACGGCTACATTGAAGTTGAAGGCAGAAAAATAGGCGTGCAAACCCTCTGTTTAGAGGAAGACGCCGCTAGGAAAGTGGAGGAAACAGACGCTGAAGTAGTCTACATGCTTGATAGGCTTGGAATACCGCTAGTTGAGATCGCTACGAGCCCCGACATCGACTCGCCAGAACTGGCTCTCAAAGTCGCGTTAAAAATCGGGCAATTAGTCAGGTTAACTGGGAAAGCCAAATGGGGACTTGGAAGTATAAGGCAAGACATTAATGTGAGTATTGCGGGAGGAGCTAAGACAGAAACTAAGGGTATACAACACCTCTACATGATACCCCTCGTGATAGAGTACGAGATTAAGAGGCAGCTTGAACTCCTTAAAATACGCGATGAGCTTAAAGCGAGGGGCTTAAGCCCAGAGAGCATAAAGCCGGCAATTATAGATGTCACTGAGGTCTTCAAGAACACCTCGTCTAAGATTATTAGAAGAGCTCTCGAGAAGGGGGGAGTAGTCTCCGCACTAGTACTACCGGGCTTTAAAGGCCTACTCGCGAGGAGCATTCAGCCAAATAGGAGATTTGGAACAGAGCTCAGTGACTACGCTAAAGCGTGGAGCGGCGTAGGGGGGATTTTCCATACTGATGAACTACCAGGCTACGGCATATCGGAAGTTGAGGTCGCGAAGCTGTACAACGCTACTGGCGCAGACCCGTCTAGAGACGCTATTGTAATAGTCGCTGATGACAAAGATAGAGTAGAGAAAGCCCTATTAGCTGTCGCTGAGAGAGCCGCTTACGCTACTATAGGTGTACCAGAAGAGACGAGGGCCGCTAACCCAGACTGTACAACAAAGTACATGAGGCCGAGGCCTGGCGCCGCGCGAATGTACCCTGAAACCGATATTCCACCAGTACTGGTAACGAGAGATTTGCTAGAAGAGGCGTCAAAGTACATTTCAGAACACCCCGACGTGAAATACAGGCGCCTCGTAGAGAAGCACAAGTTGAGCAAAGAGCTCGCGAGCGCACTACTAAATGACTTAATGTTAGACTTCTACGAGTACCTAGCCGAGAAGTACTGTGAGAAAATTCCGTGCTCAGTCATAGCCTCTATACTAGTGAACACTATACCAATGCTGAGAAGAGAGGGTGTCCCCGTTGACAACTTAAGCGAAGACGTTATTGAAGAAGTTGTAAGGCTTCTCGCTGAGGGAGTAGTGGCTAAAGAGGCTATCCCAGATATCTTAGCCTACTTAGCAAAGAACCCTGGCGTCAGCGTAGTAGACGCTGTAAATGCACTAGGAATAAGGAGGCTCAGCGTAGAGGAACTGGACGCCCTAATAGCCAGCATTATTGAAAAAACGAGAAGTAAACTACTAGAACGGCCTGAAAAAGCATTTAGTATTGTAATGGGGGAAGTCATGAAGACCGCTCGTGGAAGCGTAGACGGAAAATTAGTAGCTGAGCGCGTCAAGTACAAGTTAAAAGAGCTCCTAAACATAAATTAAACTAGCGATGAGGAGTACCTCCGGCAATGAGTAGTGATTTAAAGGCATTTAACCGAGCACAAAGTGATGAAGTAAAAGTCTTTTAAGGACAAGTGACTGAGCACGAGCGTGCTGATCTAGGCATTAGCACGTGATCACCTTGAAGAGCCCGCTCCGAGACCTAGTACAAAACGCCATAGCGGCGTCCAGAGATCCCAGTAAATACAGAGAGCTTCTCGAATATTCTGCAAATAATGTGAAGATACCTCCAAGAAGAGGCGGTGTGCACAAGCCTGGAGTGGTTACTTTACCTAGTGCACCCTGCTTTGTTTTTATAGGTGATCTACACGGAGATCTCGTTGCGGCGCGAAGCGCACTTAATACTGTGTGGAGCGACTTAGTGAGCGACTGTATAGTGGTTTTTCTGGGAGACTACATTGACCGGGGAGACCACCAGCTCGAAACCCTCGCACTAGTCCTATCCCTTAAGATTAGCTTCCCAGAGAGAGTTGTACTGTTGCGGGGTAATCACGAGCCTCCAACTTGGCTAATTCCCTACCCCCACGACTATCCATATCTTTTAGAGAGTAGATTCGGCCCTAGCTGGCGGGACATTTACACAATATCGCTAAATCTATTTGAAAACCTGCCTCTAGTAGCACTTCTCGAAGGCTCCTTTATAGCTCTACACGGTGGCCCCCCGCGTAAAGTACTAACCGCTAATAGTTGGAAAGAGGCTTTAGAACTAGGCAGTGAGAGATTCTCTGACACGGTACTAGAGGACATATTGTGGAGTGATCCGGTTGAGAGCAGTACTGAGTATATTAGTTCACCTAGAGGAGCCGGAGTACTATTTGGTGAGAGAGTGACTGAAAAAACACTTAGTCTAATTAGAGGCTCATATATAATAAGAGGACATGAAGCCGTAAATGGCGTGGAGACTCGCCACGGGGGGCGGGTATTTACCGTTTTCACAGCTAGCACCGTTTACGGACTTAGCTATGCTGGTGTCTTAAAACTAGTACTAGGCAAGACAGAGGGGAAATACACACCACTTGTGTTCAGGGTGAAACCTAGTGCTTGAATTTTAATAACCAGTTAATGCGTTGGTTTAATATAAGTGTGAAAGACATGAGAAGCCAGTATAAGCGTAAACTAGTAGACTACATTGATAGTGCCGTTGGAGACATAATTGACGACCTCGTTAGCAAGTACTATAGCGACAAAGTAGAGGGGTATAAAGACTACGAGAAACTCCTCTACACAATTGCGCGGGAGATAAAAGTAGAAGTATTGCGCGGTAAAGGCAGCATAAACGACATTGTAGCATATCTCGAGAAGCTTAAAACAAAGCGCAATGTAGCAAATCTAGTATTAAGTTACTTTATTGGTAAGGCGCTAAGTCAAGAAGACTAGCACTTATCACACTTATCTATTTTAAACCAACCCGTACTACTTGGTGACGAGAAATCCCTCGAAAGAAAAGAGCCGCCGACTCCGCGGAGGAATCTCAGGGTGTAAGTAGAGAGAAAGGGAAGAGTACTAGAAGTAGAGGGGTTAAAGTAGAAGAGACCCCTCAGAAAACTATAACGTTACAGTCGAGAACATCGAGTAGTAAGACCACTACGAGAGCTAAGCGGAGATCTAGTGGTGTGAGAAGACAGGATATTGATAAACTCGTTGAGGAATTATACGTTCCAATTTTTACTCAGCTTTCGCTCACAGATGACCTCGGTTTACCGCTAGAGATATCTAGGCAAATTGTAAAAGACATCGTGGAGATGCTGGCCTCGGAGTACAGTAGTAGGCCTACTGCAGATATGATCTTGAAGAAGGCAAGGCGCAACTTGCAGTTTCTACTCGAGTATACCGCTTCAAAGCTTCTAGAATTACTTGAAAAGTTCACACCTCAGCAACTAGAGTACATTATTCTACACGGCTCAAGAGCCCTCATCCCCGAGGTCGAGAGGCTCTACAAGTCTGCAGTTCAACTCGGTAGATTGGATTTAATTGATCAGCTGAGACACGTGTGGAATACATATGGACCAAAAGGTATGATAGAGTGCCCTAAGTGCGGTTTTAACGCCATTACGCCGGATAACTCTTGCTGCGTTTGCGGACATGTTGTCACAGAAAATTACATTAGAAGCTCACTTGGTTTTAACGAGAAGTTTGAGCTCTACATTAAGTCAGCGAGTGTAGCGGAGTTAATGGAGGTTTTAAAATACGGCTATGTTCTAGTAGGGGAGAAGGGGGTCTACTACCCGAGGTCCCCGAGAGCCAGGGTCGAGAACGCTGTTTTGTACCCTGTGCACTTGACCGCGAGTGAGGTGTCTAAGATTAATGAGGAGATAAGTACGCGTGAATTGAAAGTATAGTTCACTTCTAGTTGACTAAATCCTTATGTTAATAGCGCGCTTAGCGAATACGTCTCTTATTCCACGTCTAATTACATTAACATTTAAGTCTACAGTGCTTAAACAACCGATCTGCTCAAAAATCACCTCACCCCTATAGTACACCCTTATAGACGGCGTCTGCAGTACATTTACACCGCAATCGGGGTGATCTTTCAAGTTAACTCTACACACAAGGATCCTCTGGTCAATTACTCTCTCCAGGCTTTTCAGCGACTCATCAAACACTCTGCTCTCAGAGTCTCCTGGATCGTAGAAGCCGATGAGTACAACTTCATTGCCTATAATAGCCCTAATAAACTCCTCTCTACTTCTTAGTTCATACATTACTAGTC
>JAJHQQ010000022.1 GCA_020833245.1 Desulfurococcaceae archaeon | reverse complement strand
CTGTCACGGGGTCTACTACTAATACATCGTGATCTCCCGTTTCAACTAGCGGTATGTTTACTTTAACACTAAATGCTCCCGACGCATTGGCTCTCCACATCGTTAAGTAGTTTCCGTCGAGATATACGTAGACTAGCTGGTAAGGCTGTAATCCAGTCACTACAACTGTAACTCTTCCCGGTGCTGGAGTTACTATTGGCATTACATCGACTTTTGTCAATACGTATAGTTTCGTGTATCCATGGTACTGCATGTCCCTCGTCATTACTTCGACCAGGTGCTCACCTCCAGGTACTAGTGGAACGGTGAACAGTACTGTTGCAGAGCCTTTTTCATCTGCCTCTACAGTTGCAAGTAGTGATCCATCTAGGTATACGTAGAGCGTTGTATAAGCTGGTCCACCAGTAACGTAGAGTACGCCGAGGTCTCCAACGTGTAAGTATGGATTCTCAAGTGTGACGTTTAGAGGCCTACTTGCAACCCATGCTACTGCATTGTATATAATGTTCCACGCATTGCTCGTGAAGTAGTGAGGCTGATTCCAGCTTGTCGGGGCGAAGCTAGATAATAGTGCCCATTTAACTCCATTATCAAACACCTTCCACGCTATTGCATTACCCCACGTAGTGCCTCCAACATAAGTATCTGCTATTGGCGTCCCTGAGAACCCGGTGAACCACGAGAAGTCTGCACTTGTATATGCAATGATCTTTATGACGTCCCCTATACTATAACCCTTTAGTATTGGGTGTGAACTCGTGACTTTAATGTAGACTTCGCCGCTCCTCCAATTATAGCCTACTGTCGGCGGGTCGTTTAAGTACTGTCTTAATACTTTTATTCCATATCCATAAGCTCCATAGCTATCCATCCACAGTACTCCAACACCCATTTGCATAGTTGCATTTAGGAATGCATAGAACTCCGCTGAGGTTGGGAATGGTACACCGTAGTATCCTGCGTATACTACAGCGTCGTATATTCCAGCTAGTATGTCGAGTGTTAACTGAGTTAAATTAGTGTAGTCTACAGCGTACCAGCCTCTTGACTCGAAGAACCTCTTTAGAGCACCAGCGTAATCCCACATTATCGCTACTCTCAGTGATCTCTTCAAAACAGTGTTGTCTGGGTCTACTTTTCCATTTACAGAAGTGAGTGGGATTGGAGCCGCTGATACTAGAATTGCAAGTAAGGTCATTATTAATAATACACGGCTGGTCATACAACTGTGCACCTCGAATATAATAGTAGTAGGATCATGGTATTATTTTTTAATCAGCGATAATGCAGTTTACTTAACATTCAAACCCGGCGTGAGCTGAAAATAAGACCTCTTTACACCACAACTGAGAGCACTAACGCTAATCTTCATATACGTGGAAGTAAACAGGTTATTTTACCTTTACCTTACTAGTTCACGCACCCTCCATGAAAGCGTTAACCGCGAGAAGCAAATACGTAGAATCTACTTGAATACTTAGAGAAGCCGCGGGCCCGCCGGGATTTGAACCCGGGACCTCCGGCTTAGGAGGCCGGCGCCCTGTCCTGGCTAGGCGACGGGCCCTTACACTCCCTGTGGTATTCTGGTAGTAGAGAGTAAAAAATGTTTGCCGCTAACAGGGGGTGAATTGTAGCTTAATTTGCTCTACTTGTTTGAGCACAGGGTGTTCCTTACTAACTCGAGTATTTCCTCGCGGTTTACTCTCACAGGGGTTTTTACTGTGATGTGGTCTGGTTTTCCTCCCCCCTTTGCACCTAGTTGTGCTAGTGATTGTACTAGTTTTCTCAAGTCTATTTTTAGCTTCTTGGAGAGGTCTGGGTCTACCGCCGCCTCTAGGAGATCCTCCATGACGAGTACTACTAGTACTTTCCTCCTCAATGAGAGCTCCTCGAGTAGTGACTTGGCTAGCTTCTCGTCTCTAAATGGTAGCTCTATGTACGCGAAGTCAATATTACAGAGCGTTGTCTTCTCCTCGAGGGCTTTTTCCAGTAGGGTTTTCTCAACTAGTTTACGGTAGTTCTCAGCGAGGTCAACTACTCTCTTATACTCTTCTTGTAGTCTCCTAATAGATACTAGTAGGTCTCCGTGCTTAGCGCCGAGGGCTTCTAGCGCCTCTCGCTTCTCCTTTTCGAGCTGACTAAGGTACTCAGCCAGCCTTGTTCCAGCTATGAACTCGAGTCTCACTACGCCGTCTTGTATTCTCTCTGCGTTAATGATTTTAATTCCACCAGTCTCCGAGGTGTTATATAAGTGTGTTCCAAAACAGGCTTGAGCGTCAAAACCCGGAATTTCAACAACTCTAACTACAGGTGAGTACACTGCTCCACCCTGATATATCCTAGTGCCATACTTTGACTCCGCTGTAAACCTGTCTAAGTAGTTAGACCTCAGCTGTATCCTCATGTTAATGATCTCGTTAGCCAATTCCTCTATTTTCTCGATCTCCTCGCTACTAAGAGGCTTATGGTGAGTAATGTCTAAGCGTGCTTTCTCAGTAGTCTTCTCGGCGCCAGCCTGCCACACGTGATCGCCTAGAACCCTCCGAGCAGCAGCCAGTACTATGTGCGTTGCCGTGTGGTGCCTCATTAGCTTATAGCGCCTCTCCCAGTCTATTTCTACTATCACCTCGTCACCCGGACTTAGTCTTGGAGCCCTATCTAGAACGTGGACTACTACGTCGCCTACTTTACCCACATAAGTGATCCTATAGAGGTCTTCACCGCACCTAATAACCCCCTCGTCGTGGTCTTGTCCTCCACTCCACGGGTAGGCAATAGTGCTCTCTAGTATCACGTAGTTCCCTGTAACTCCGAGAACACGCGTGGCTAGTCTCGTTAAGTAGGGGTCTTCGTGAAAGATCCTCTTGGTCTCAGGGTACTTCAATGCCCACTTCACAATGTTCTCTGGTAGCTGAGTCTCCCTCTCTTTGATGAGCTGTCCCGGAGCGTTGTGCCTTGAGGCGACTATAGAGTAGAAGTCTGGTGGAATCTGCACTTGAATACCGTGCTGTGCTAGCTTCTCAGCAATTATATCCGGGGGTATGCCCTGCGAGTCGTATATTTCAACGAGGTCATCCAGGGTTAAACTTCTTTTCCTCCTAACGAGTTTATCGACTACCTCGACGCCTCGAGTTAAGCTATTTATGAACTTCTCAGCCTCGACTTCACTCACACTCGTGATGTATTCGAGGTGTTTCTCCAATTTGCCGTAAATGTAGTCTCCTCTCCAGTACTCGGCTTGCCTAGCGAGTAGCTCTACTAGTGTGTCTCTTAGTTTAGAGTACTCAATTCCTAGTTTTAACAAGCTTCGTAGAAGTCGACGGATAACTAGCCTCGCTAAGTAGCCTTCACCGGTGTTAGATGGTACAACCCCGTCTGCTAGCATTAGTGAGAGTGTTCTAGCGTGGTCGAGTACGCTGTAGAGGTAAATGACTTTAACCAGGCTCTTCGAGTACTCGGAGAAGCCGTGCTTTTCGATTTGCCTAGTGAACTCCTCTACGCCACTGTACTCTACATTACTTAGAGCGTAGACTACACTCTTTAACACATCTTCAGAGGGCTCATCAACACCGAGGATCTCTTTGTACTTCGATAACAAGTCACCGTAGACGGCGTGAAAGCCTGTAAGTGCTTGTTGAGACAGCCACGCGAGCCTCTCTATTCCAAAACCGCAGTCTACTACTAGCACGGGGTTGGGTTCATAGCGGCCATTTACTACTCTGTGAGACATGTGAACTAGAGTTGCAACCTCAATCCCATCTACGAGAACCTCTGGTGCTGGCCCGGCGTTACCTCCCCCCTCCCACCACCCCTCTTTAAATACGATGTCATCGGGGCTAAGACCAATAGCCTCTGTTAAAAAGCCCAGTGTGTTCTCGAATATCCCCTCAGACCAGTAGATCACTTTCCCCTGCTTATTGAAAGCGTGCATTCCACCCATTTCAAAACTCGACAAGTGCCTGCCAAAAGTTAACCCGACGTTGTCAATGTCTGTTAGTCTTATTGAAGGCTGAACTATCACTAGTGGATTGCGTGGTGGGTCAACAAGCCCCTCTGTAACGTGTGGTTGAAATACAATTATAGAGGCAATTGTTAAGTACAAGTCGTTTCTCCACTTAGCGACAACAGGATAGGGGTCTACGGGGCCGTGTCCTCTACGCACTAAGTAATCTATAAATCTCTCTCTAACTTCTCTAACACTTAGACGAGGCATTTTAGGGTAGGTCTTAAACAGGAACTCGTATTTACTACATGGCCTGTCAGGGCAAGTCTCTCGTGGAACGCGGCTCCAGAAGTAGCCTCCACACACTCTGCACTTATACCGCTTGTAACCGTGCTCTCTCACTAAGTAGTCGAAGTTGACAACTCTACTGTGCTCCTCCACTCGTCTACACCAGCATGTTCTACTCTCAGCTAAAATGTCTTATAGCACACAGAGTAATATTTGCTACATTTTTAAAGAAGGACTCAGTAAGTAAGTGCTGTAAGCCCTTCTTCCGTGTAGCGTCACTGAGAAAAATAGTCTATTAATGAGTGCGGTGCTCTAGCCGAATAGTGATGCAAATCCCTCAGCGAGAGCCTCCTCACTGAGCTCTTTACTCTCCTCTTTCTTCTCCTCTTTAGGCTTTTCCTCCTTCTTCTCTTCTGAGGGTGTTGTGGCGGCTGGTGCGGCTGTTGCCGCTGGAATAGGCATAGCCATTGACTGCTCGAGCACCTTTCCTATGTCAATACTCTTTACTGCCGCTACTAGCGACTTGACTCTAACCTCATCTACCTGTACGCCTGCCGCTTCTAGTACTCTCTTCAAGTTCTCCTCGTTTACCTCCTTACCGGCCTTGTAGAGTAGTAGAGTTGCGTATATGTACTCTATACGCACCACCTCTCAGAGCCTACTCTTGGATTAAAAATGTATAACCTGTTTTTAAATAATACTATCCAAAAAGCGCCGCGAAGCCCTCTGATAGTGTTTCTTCACTAGTCTCTCTCTTCTCCTCTTTCTCTTCTCTCGGCTTCTCCTCCTTTACTTCTTGTTGCTGAGTAGTTGTTTTCGCTTCGACGCCTAAGCCGAGATCAGGTGCTTGCTTGGAGACTACTGCGGCTAGTATACTGGCGTCTACTAGTGCTTTTCTAATTAAGTGCTCAACTGTGTCGGGCGCTATGTAGCCCGCGCTAATAGCTAAGTGCACTGCCTCTCTATGAGCTCTCTGAATAACGTAGTTGAGTACTGGGGGCTCTGGTATAACGAGCTCTACTGCTAGTTTAAACGCGTCTACGCAGGCTCTCTTAAAGTCCTCCTCGTACTCTGCTATGTTGAGCTTTAACTTATCTCCCGGTATTACGAGGTCCCCGTCGACCGCGCACTTGATCTTTAACCTGATCTCTTTGAGCGCTAAGCCCAGTTTCTGCAGTAAACTAGCTAAGTCAGGGGATATGACATCGCCTCTCTTAGCGACAACCGTGTCCTTCGCTACGTGTATAACGTTGCCTTCTACTTTAGTGGGTATTTTAAGCCTACTAAAAGTGCTGAGCACAGGACCTGCAGGTATACCTGTATTGCCCTCGGGTATGACTATGTCCGTCTCGGCGACCTCGCCTGGAGAGTAGTAGTCGCGCGTAACCAGGTTTTCCACAGTGCTCGCTAGCTCAAAGGGGTTTTTATTCGAGTATATTAACATTACTTGCCCAGTGAGGTACTGCTTGTGGCTCTCTAAGGGCTTACCTCTCTCCGCGAGGACTTTAAACGCTATTTTCGGCTTTACAACTTTCATCACAGCTACATTACTTAGCTTTTTCCTCACCATTTGAACGTGCTTAGCTGGAACACCCGTGAGGTCAACGACTAGGATAACTCTGTGTTTTTCAGACAATTCAGCTATTTCTCTCGCCAACTCGAGTTTCCAGCTGGGAATCTCCCTAGATCTCGCCACTGCAACGCTCATACTCACAACCCTGCTACAACACTTCTACTGGTATGCCCATAGTGGTCTTAACGTAGATCTTATTAATATTAGCACTACCCGCGGGGAGTTTACTCTCAATTAAACTTAAAACTGCTAGTGCGTTTTCAACGAGGTCTTCTGGTTTGAGGTCCTCTGTCCCTATAGCAGTCATTATTTGAGGCTGATCCTTTGTCCTAACGAGCACGGCATTCTTATACCTTGATATAAGCACTTTAATGTTAGCACCTGGTGGTGTGGGAACAGGTACTTTTCCACGCGGACCCAGAGCTGGGCCTAGAACACGGCCTGCTAGTCCCATTAAGTCCGACTTGACGAGAACCCAGTCACACGTCGAGGCAATCTTCTTAGCCTGCTTTTTACTAATGTTCTTCAAGTCGCCACTAGAAATAGCCAAGTACGCACCAGCCTCCTTTGCCGCCTCGAGGAGGTCTCCGTCCCCAATTACGCAGATCTTCGCTTCTTTACCCCTTCCCTTAGGCAGAAATACTGTTTCCCTTATCTTCGCGGACTGCGACTTTATGTCTATGTCTTTTAGTGTTACAATTAGCTCTACGCTCTGCTTAAAACCCCTCTTACCACCACCCTCAAGCGCCTTCTTAATTGACTCTAAAAGCACGTCTCTGCTGGGTAGAGGCATAGACTCACCTAGTCTCCGAGCACGTCCCTCTAGCTCTTACTCCACTCATCTTCATACTTCTTTATTAACTCGTCGTAGTAGCCCTGATCTAGGAGCTTAGAGACATCCTTAGGGTCTTTACCATCAACAGTAACGCCCACCGCGCTAGCCGTGCCTAGAATTGTTTTAACGGCGTTTTTAAGAGTCTTCGCTGTTAACTGCTCTCTTTTAATAATAGCTATTCTAACAATGTCCTCGAATTTCACATCTCCAATCTTCTTGTGTGCCGGGTCTCCTGTAGGCTCTTTTGCACCAGCGTACTTCATTAGTAAAGCTGTCGTAGTCGGTATACCTACTTTTACATCAAATTTCTTCGTATCAGTGTCAATTGTAACCTCTACTGGGACGAGTAAGCCCTCGTAGTCTCTCGTCGCGTTATTTATAGCGTTTACTACCTCCATAACGTTGATTTTAAATGGCGAGAGCGCTGGGCCTATTGGCGGCCCCGGCGTCGCCTTACCACCCTCAATTATGAATCTCAGAGTTTTCTTAACCACTTCTACACACCCTTCTTCTTAATGTAGCTAATTGGAACTGTTATTGGTATTGAGAAAGCCGCCTCTAATATATTTAGGGTTACAGTGCCCTTACTCTTATCTACACTTACAACAACTGCTTTCATTCCGCGGAACGGTCCCTTAACAACCTCGACTTCTTCACCAGCACTAACCTCCTCAGCTACTTTCGGCTTTATTAGCTCAGAGACCTCGCTTAGAGGTATCTTAGAGTACCTGCTACTCTTAACATACTTTACACCGTAGACGAGAGATGGAACTACACTAGGCTTCGCTGTTTCAATAAAGATAAAGCCCTTTATACCTGGAATAACGAGAATACTCTTAACGCCGAGGTTCTCCCCCTTACTCAGCTTCTCTACTACGCGGCGCTCTACTATCAGCGCAACGTCTAGCTCTCTACCACTCGTTGTCCTAATAGCCACTATTTCTGTTTTAATAGGGGGTTGACTCACAGCCATCAGCTCATATAGGGGAATAGGAAAGTGTAAAATAGTACTCTCACAATAAACGATATTAATCCAATAGCGATTAGCCCTACAAGCGTTATTTTTAACACCACCATGTACTCGCTTCTCGCGGGTTTAGTTAAAATTGCGAGTATTTTTCTCCACGAGTCCACGAGCTCTCTCAAGTTCACAGACCACACCCTTAGATAGCTATTTTACTTGTGGAATTACTTTATCTACGTATTCAAGGTGACTAAAGACTTTTAAATCTCTATATCCCTGCCCTGTTCCAATAAACAATATGGGCTTTTTAAGCACGTAGGCGAGTGTTAGTGGAACACCCCCCTCCTCGTACGCGTCTACTTTAGTTATAATTACGCCGTCAACACCCACACTGTTATTAAAGAAGACAGCTTGCTCAACAGCGTCGTTTCCGGTTAGCGCGTCAACTACTAGTATTTTTAAATTGGGCTTTACAACTCTCACAACTTTCTTCAGCTCATTAACTAAGTCTACATCTACGTGCATTCTACCAGCTGTATCTATGAGGAAAACATCGTACCCTCTACTCGTACCGTACAGTATACCATCATAGGCCACAGAGGCAGGGTCAGCGCCGTATTTACCTAGAAACACGGGTATACCAGTCCTCTCTGAGTGCACTTTGAGCTGCTCTTGTGCAGCCGCGCGGAAAGTATCCGCGGCTATCATTATTGACTTAAAACCAAGATCCCTTAAGTACACAGCGACTTTAGCAATTGTTGTCGTCTTCCCCACTCCGTTCACTCCTAGAAAAACTACTTTAAAAGGCCTATTCTTCAACGCGATGTCAGCTAAGTCAATGTTCTCTAGGCTAGTGAAGTAGCCGGCGATTAGTTCCCGGAGAGTCTTGACCAGCTGATCTCTTGTTTTAATAGACCCTGCCTCAACGGCCTCTGCGAGCTTACTAGCTATGTTCTCAGCAACCTCGTAGGCGACGTCTCTACTAACAAGCTCTAATTTGAGCTCCTCGATGAGCTCAATTAACTTATCTCTAGATGTGAGGAGAGAGGTCGCTGAATCAATGAACTTTCTGAATACCTCGCGTAGTTTTGAGAACACTATAGGTCACTTTAAGTAGACTTTGTAGCCTTAGCCCTATACGTCTCGATAACCTGGGATATTAGCCTCTCTAGTGTCAAGTACTCTTCTAGTAGCGCCTTCTGCTGAGCCTGTAGGTTGCTGAGCACTCTTTCTAGCTCTCTCGCACGGCGACTCAGTATTTCCACGGCTTTCTCCCTACTTGTCCTCATATAGTAGCCTAAACCCAAGTTTACGAGTACGCTATTAACCCAATTCCCCTCTATTTTAACTGGAATAAAGACCGATGAGAGTCTATCTAAAACTACAAAGCTCTCAGTACTGACTTCTGGTAAGCCCCTTAGAGTTTCAATTGATAACTGGGTTTCTCTGTATTGAGTCAAGTACATGTTTAGCACTGTGTTAAGCGAGTTCAACTGATCTCTTAGCTCAGAAGCCCTCCCAACAAGCTCCTCAAGGGTAACTACTCTCTTCGCTGGCTTCTCCGAGCTCATTTCTCAATAAGCCTCGTTACCCTAGTTATGTGTATGATCTGCCTATTAGTTGCCTCCTCCGGCTTTATCTCATAGACCCTCTCTACTTGAATGTGGTGGCGTTTTAACTTGTGGTTACTTCCAAGAATCGAGTAGACTTTTTCAAGAGCTTGCTTCTCATTTAGCGCTCTGACTTCTTTAGTAAACTTCTGCCAAGTCGGGTATCTGTCGTGGCTAATTAACATTAACCCCTCAACTCTGTATATTTTAACTTCACTACTCACATCAACCACCCTCAAAACCCCGCTTTATTCTAAGCACCTCAGGGCCCGTCGTGTTGCCACCTATAACTACACCATTATTATTAGCTATGACCCCGCTTTTAACGTACACAACGCCGGCGTTTACAGTAGCCCTCTCCACTGTGACTCCGAGAACTCCTTTAACTGTTTTAATGTCGTCCTCGCTGGCGTCGGGGTGTATAATGCCGCCGCGATCCGTGACTACTGCTACACTACCTGGGAGATCCATGTTCACGAGTCCGCCCCTAACAGCCTCTACCCCCAGCGCCTTCTCTATTTCCTTAACTTCCTTGTCGCTAAAGAGCCGGCTTACGAGGCATCTACGGTTATTACACAGTAAGAGGTTTCCTAGCGCCGTGTACTTGCTCTCCAGTACTATAAAATCCACGTCTAACCCGTTTTCTCTCGCTTGTTTCTTTAAGTACTCTACGTCCTCGTCGAAGACGATGTGTGGGAGTAGAACTGCCCTATTATTCCCCGCTACTAATACACCAATGAGAATAGTACCAGCTAATTTAGTCTCAATAGCCGCGTCTACTTTTAGTGTATCTACTAGTTCTTCAATATCATCTCTCCCTATCCCGGAGGGGAGAACAAGGATCTCGTCATTAGCGTAAGCGTAAACACCAATATTTGGGTTTCCGAAAAAACTCATTTTTACAATCTCCATTAGCTCACCACTCCTGGCTTCACGCTCCTCCACTTGCTCTCTCTCACAAGTAGTACACTCGCTACTTTATTCTCCCTGTCAAACCTCACTTCAACGACTACTCTGCGAGGCGGCTTCTTCCTGCTCCTTGACCATATGTACGCGTTAACCTCTGGATCGATCACTACTCTCTCAGCTTCTTTAAAGTGCCTAGCCACGTACTGCCTGATTAGCCTCACAGCTCGATCAGCTCTATTAGCTCTCCGACCAAAGTACACTCTTCTAAGGGGGATGACGTGTATTGATCTCAAAATACTCGCCTTACTCATACTGTGTAACCACCTCCAGGCCTCCTATACGTTCTTAAGTTTACTCCTCCTCCAGTGTCTCAGCCTAAACGGCCTTCTAATCCTTAGCCTCGTCTTAACAGTAACCCACACGGGTACGGGCTTATTACTCTCAAAAGCAGATGCAAGCCTGAGCTTCCTAGCTAGGTGTTTAAAGCGAGCCACTCTAAACCACCACGACTCCCAGCTACTTCCTCTTAAACGTTATACGCGTCTCTCTACGCGTCTGCTCATGTAATTCAGAGAGAAGTTTCTTTAAAAACTCATCTGTTATGGGAATAGGCACTCTGCCGCTCTGTGCTAGGAGGACTAGCTGTTCTTCTAGAGTTCTCGCAAGCTCTGGCTTAACGAGCCTCAAATTATATAGTCTCTCGCGTGCTTCGGGTGTTAGAATTTGCCTTAAAATAGCCTCTATACGCGCTCTGCGTTCACGCTCCTCTTCTATTCTCTTCCTCATTTCAGCTATTTTTCTAAGTTTTAGCTCCTCGAGCTCCTCGTCGTAAATGTTCTCTTCACTCAATACTAAGCACCCTTTTGAACTAAGGCTAGTCTTAGTGAGGGCGACAAGTACTTCATGTACTCGGGGTTTTCGCGAGCGTACTCCATGGAGACTTCGAGCGCTAATCTATCTAGTAGGGCTCTACCCTGAGGTGTTAAAACCCTCCCCTCACGTGTCTTTTTAACTAACTGTGCAGCCTCTAATTGCTGCAGAATTTTTCTTATAGCGTTGCCCGGCGCCCTGTAGGTTCTCTCAGGCTTAGACCCCCTCCTCTTTCTACCCCCATACTCTCTTCTGAGCTCTGACAATCCAACGGGCTTACCCATTTTATAGAGCTTCCTCAAAATACTCGCAGATCTATAATACCACCAGTCAGGGTTCTCAGGCGGCTTCTCTTTAAAGCACCCAGTTTTAGTAAATACTGACCACTTCGGTGGGTTAATTTCTGGCACGTTCTCTTTTAAGTACACTGCTAGCTTCTCAATCAACTTCTCAGCTGGAACCTCAAGGGCCGTCACCATGAAAACACACCTAACTTACTACTCTTAGTGAGCACACTTCTTCTCACATAGCTATAAGCTCTTATTACTCCTTATAAGCATAAATGTGAAGCCCCGCACCCCATAGAGCTGAGACTGCGTCTTTTCAGCAATATCCTCTGCTAGCTTCTCTACTTCAACACCGA
>JAJHQQ010000004.1 GCA_020833245.1 Desulfurococcaceae archaeon | reverse complement strand
TGAAGTCAACTACTTTCTCCTCGTTAATAATGTAGCTATTCCTCTCCTGATCATACGCTGCAATTAAGCCGCGCTCAACAGCTAAGCTACTAAGATTCAACACTAATACACCACAACGCTCCGCTAGCTTTGCTCCAATACTCTTCTTCCCAGTGCCAGGCGTCCCCGCTAAAACAAAGACTCTTACCACGAGTACTACACCTTACCGGGGCAGTTTCGTTATTCATGGTGACTTGTGGTGTTTATATTTATTGGTGGTTGAGCCTCAGGTTGTGGATTTACAAGCCTCTAGGGTGCCATGAGCTGTGTGCATCAATGCCGCATCCAGGAGCAAACGGAATACTTTTATACCCTTTTTTCCAGTACTATTCAATAACATGCTTATAGATGGTGTCTAGAAATTGAGTTACGAGAAGCGAGTAGGCGAGATAGCGTACTTCTTGCCGACAATGCGTAATGGTGAAGAGGCGTTATCACTAACTATGAGCGTTTGCCCATACTGCTACAGAGTGCTCCCAGCTATTATCGTTGAGAGAGAGGGTAAAGTGTACATTAGACGTTACTGCCCAGAGCACGGCTTAGTAGAGGAAGTGTACTACGGTGACTCCGAGTTCTATAAGAGAGTAGCAAGATTTTGGGATGAAGGGAGAGGATCGAGACACATCTACACTCCTGTTAGGGGGCCTTGCCCATTTAACTGTGGACTCTGTGGTATGCATAAGCAGCACAGTGCTCTAATAAACCTCGTGGTAACTAATAGGTGTGATCTGAGCTGCTGGTATTGCTTCTTCTACGCTGAGGCGGCAGGCTACGTGTATGAGCCAACGCTAAGCCAGATCAGAGATATGATTAGGAGTGTGAAGAAACAGGGTGTAACAATCGCGGTACAAATGACTGGTGGTGAGCCACTACTACGTGATGACTTAATAGAGATAGTTAAGCTCCTCAGAGATGAGGGTGTAAAGCATATACAGTTGAATACTAATGGATTAAAAATCGCTGAGAAGTTCACTAAGAACCCCGATGAGGCGGTAGAGTACGCGAAGACCTTGAGAATAAGTGGCTTAAACACAGTGTACCTGAGCTTTGACGGTGTAACACCTAGAACTAACTGGAAAAACCACTGGGAGGTACCCTACATTTTTGAGGTGTTTAGGAGAGCTGGGATTACGAGCGTTGTTCTTGTACCCACTGTAATTAAGGGTGTAAACACTCATGAGGTCGGCGCCATAGTGAGGTTCGCTGCTAAGCACATAGACATAGTGAGGTCTGTTAACTTCCAGCCAGTTAGCTTAACGGGTCTTATGAAGAGGCATGAGCGTGAAAAGTATAGGATAACTATTCCAGAATTGGCTAAGCTCATTGAGGAGCAGACAGATGGAGAGATATCCAGAGAAGCCTGGTTCCCTGTAAACGCCAGCGTTGTATTCTCTAGGTTTATTGAGGGTTTTAGCGGCGAATACAAGTTTGAAATGGCTAATCACCCAATCTGTGGTGTTGGAACATACGTGTACGTTGACAAGAGCGAGGGTAAGATCAAGCTGATCCCGATAACAAAGTTTATAGATGTAGAGGGCCTCTTAGAGTATCTGAATGAGAAGTGGAGGGATCTTCTAAGTGGAGGTAGCAGAGTACTAGCCGGTATTAAACTGCTATACTCTATTAGAAAGTTTATAGACCAGGAGAAAGCCCCAAGAGAGTTTGATGTGTTCAAAATACTCCTCAACATTATCTTAAAGAGAAGCTATGACGCACTAGGAGAACTACACTACAAGCTACTCTTCATTGGGCAAATGCACTTCATGGACCTCTACAACTACGATATACAGAGAGTACAGAGATGTAATATACACTATACAGTTCCAGACGGTAGGTTAATACCCTTCTGCGCATTCAACATCTTCGACGACGTGTACAGAGATAAGATTCAGAGAGAGTACGGCGGGGAGATCACTAAGCCTACGCCTAAATATCTGAGAAACAGAAAGCAACTTGAGTCATCTGAAATATATAAGAAGGCATATGAGGGAATAGTAGAGCTCGCCGCGAAAACATAGCAGTAGAATACTTCAAACGCAACGTTCACTGCACAGACCCCGCTCACTGTAAAAGCATAGCAGAAGCGCCGCGGGCCCGCCGGGATTCGAACCCGGGACCTACGGGTTAAAAGCCCGCCGCTCTACCTGGCTGAGCTACGGGCCCTTGCCCAGCATGAAATACTTGCAAAAAGCGGTTAAAAAGCTACATGTCGAGTTAATTGAGCACTCTCTACTATAGCCACTTTGATGTTTATAACCCCCTTAATAGATACTTTGAGTGAAGAGTAGCCGGGTCGTCTAGCGGCCAAGGATGCGGGGCTCTGGCCGAGTACGGGAGAGCCCCCGTGACCGGGGTTCGAATCCCCGCCCGGCTATTACCTCCTGTCTAGCTTAAATGGGCTAATTACAGGTCCATATCGCCACTTCGCGTCTTCAAGTCTCCTCTTCTGCCAGAGTAGTATATCGAGTAGTTTCTTCGGAGTGTCCAGTATTCTACTATATATATTCCATATTCTCTCAGTTTTCTCTAAGTGCTTATCTACTCTAATTGAGAAGAGCTTTTCGTAGAGTTCTTCTCTGAACTCCTTACCTAGTTCTCTCGCGAAGAGCTTCTCTAGGTCTATGTATAGTGGTATGTAGCCAGTGGGGGTTTCAATAGCCTCGACATCACCATTAACCCTTAACTCCATCCACTTCAACCACACGTACTTATCTCTCTTCTCATTGAGGTATTTCCCGCTCTCATCTCGCAAGAAGTAGTTTACTCCAAAAATACGCGGCTTCTTAGTGAGAGACTCCCCAAATCTAAAGTGAAGCTCAGTATACGCTCCAGGTGATATCGGCAAGAAGTCTAGTATAGCGTAGGGATTAAACTCCCGGACACCAGCCTGACCGAGAACAGCAGTTGTCCTCTCTGATTCAAGTGAGGCACCCTTAGTTACAACGCCGTGATCCCAGTCAAAGGCCTCCTCCACAGGTACCCAGGTGTCAGGGTCTCTACCACCAAATATAATCCCTCCAACTGGGACGCCACTGGGATCGTCTATTCTAGGGTCAAATTTCTCTAAGTAGAAAATACTAGTTGTGAACCTCGCGTTAGGGTGAGATGGTGGAATTAAGTAGCCCTTCTCATCGTGCATACCAGGATACCACTTTCCAGCGTAATTTACTCCGCGCCTCGGCTCCTCAGGCTTACCATTCCACCACACTTCACCCTCCTCTGTTAGCAGTATATTTGAGAATATTACCTCAGTGTCTCTGCGTGTTAGTATTTCATATATTTGAGGATCGTCTATAGGGTTTACACCATCAATTATACCAAACATTCCGACTTCGGGATTAATGGTCCTCGCCTCTCCATTACTATTCCAAATAATAGATAAGTCGTCTCCAACTACAGTGTCAGCTATTAGTGCAGTTGAAGTCTTACCGCAGCCAGCTGGGTATGCGCCGGTGAAATACGTTATTCGATCTCCTGGGCCTTTAACACCAATAATAAACATGTGCTCACAGAGCCACCCCTCCTTATAACCCCTGTACACGCAGAGTCTCAGTGAGAGCTTCTTTAACCCAACAGTATTTCCAGCGTACTGCGTGTTAACGCTGTACGTGATCTGGTCTTCAACGTCAATGTAAATTCTCCGCTTGTCTATGTTCTTAGACCACCCATTCTCATCTCTCTCACCAACACTATGAAGAAACCTCATATACTCTAAGTGCTCTCTTTCTGTGAACACGTCATAGCATATCCTGTAGAGTATATTGCTACTATGTGCAACATACGCAGAGTCTGTCACTTGGACTCCGTAAAGCGTGTTCGGCGAGCCCTTAGGCCCAAAGCAGTAGAAGCCGACATACATCTCTTTACTAGCCATTACTCCATTAAACAACTCAAGCACTTCTTTTAAGCACTCCTCTCTATTCCCCGTGTTAACCATTGGTATTTTAGTACCGTGCTTAACGAGAATCTTAGTGTTTTCTCTATCCCTCGCAAGGTCTCTTGGACCATCAAAGTGTACAGTGTGCATTACACTGTACCTTGTCGATATCTCCTCCCTGTTCTCAAGGGCTCTTCTACGCACGTACTCTACATCACTCGGACTACTTGTCACAATGAAAATTCTGCTTGGTTTAGTTAATTCAGCCACGTCAAGTAGCCACTTTAATAAAGACACGTGTCTAATCCTACTAAGCTTCTCCAAGTTAGCCTTATCCGTGTAGTGAGATAAAGCCTCAAGCACTCTCACTCGCTCTTCTACAATAACGACCATAACTAGTCTGAGCCCTCTTCAAGTTGTTCATAGTTAAATAGGGAAATAAAATCACTAATAACTAGCACTATAGGGGGCGAGAGACTAGTAAAGCCTATATACATAGAGCCTTGAAATAGCTGAGGCTATTTTATCTGCTATTCTCAAGGGCTCAGGGTTTGGACTATAAATACAAGTCTCTCTTAGAACGCCTAGTACCTCGCGAAACTCTAAGCCAACGCTATATACTTCAATTAGCCTCCACGGAGTTTCAACCCTGATCATTTTACTATAAACAGAGCTAATTATACTAAACCTCTCTGACCAGTCATCAAAGTGCTCTTGTAAAGCCCTCTTAATTCTCTCTAAGTGAAGTGGGAAGAGCTGAATAACAACAACTCCCTTACCAGTACTGTTGTGTAAGTCGTGTGGGTCAACAACGTCAAAGCCCGCGTAAATAACTCCGTCTAGTAGTATCACATCTCCCTCCATGCTACTCGACATTTCTCTAATAACCTTGTGAGTATCTCCTCCATCAACTCTAACTACTCCAATAGCTACTCTACGTGGAATATACGCATCTTCTACTTCAACACCAGCAATGTAAGTTAAACCTCTACGAGCCTTAAAATAGTAAGGAAAATAGCCGTCATCATAGGCCTCTAGTATACGTATACTCAATCTACGTCCCTGAGGGCCTTCTCAATTATTGGTTTAAGGTCTCCTCTAATTTTTACTACTTTTGTAACTCCATATCTACCCCTGTTCACGACTTCAGCTAGTATAAGGCCCATCATATCTAGCTGTGAGATTATGTCACTCACTCTTCTCATAGTAAGGGGTTCTAGAGAGTATTTCTTCGTCCTCTCTACGTACTTAGCATAAACTTCACCTGTAGAGGTCTGACCCCTAGCGGAAGTCTCCTCGAGTATTGTCTTAAGAACCAGCTTCTGGTGTAGTGGTAGAGAGACTATACTCTGATAGACCCTGTTCTCCTCTAGCTCAATAGAAGCCTTTCTCACATGTTCAACTGTGAGTTTCTCTGCTCCCTCTCTCTCAGCTATTTCACCGGACACTCTAAGCAGGTCTAATGCCCTACGTGCATCACCATGTTCTCTAGCGGCGAGTGCTGCGCAGTACGATATTACACTGTCATCTACAACCCCGGGTTTAAAGGCCAGCTCTGCTCTCTGCTTTAAAATAGTGAACAGCTGATCCGCGTCGTACGGCTGAAATACTATTTCCTCCTCACCTAGACTAGATCTCACTCTCGGATCTAAGTTTTCAACAAAGTTCAAGTCGTTCGTGATACCAATAATAGAGACGCGGGCCTTCGTTAGGTCCTCGTTAACGCGGAGAAGCTTGTATAGTAAGTCGTCACCGTTTTTCTTAACGAAGAAGTCTACTTCATCTAGAATGACTATGTGTAATCCGCCCCAGCTATCTAGCGCACTAAGATAACGCCTGTAAACCTCACTAACAGCGAGACCGGTGTGAGGTACTCTGAGACCTAGGCTTGATGCTATTGAAGCTAAAACCTTATACGCCGTGTCGAATTTCCTCGTATTTACGTACGCGTAGTTGAGATCTACACCATATGTTGAAGCCTTCTCAACCAGCTTCTTAACCACGTATTTAGCGACAGCAGTCTTACCAGTACCGGTAAGCCCGTAGAGAAAAACATTACTCGGTCTCTCGCCCTTAGCTGAGACAATGAGTATTTCAGCCAGCCTCGCTATCTCCCTCTCTCTGTGAGGCAGAGTATCTGGTACGTAGTCGGGGTGTAAGACTTCCCTATTAGCAAAAATCCTCGATACTAACCCACGCCTCCTGAGTAACTCCTCGATTACGTCGTCAGCGCTGACCATTCTACCAAGCCCCCATTGATCATGCCCGGCTAGGTAGAGTAAAAATTCACTGTTAAAACCCACAACTAATCTCAGCGAAATAGCTTTAAAACCCAGATATGTAATTCAAAAACAACACGGAATGGGCCGGTAGCTCAGCCCGGAAGAGCGCCCGGTTGGCAACTGTAAGCCAGACTCCGGGAGGTCCCGGGTTCAAATCCCGGCCGGTCCACTCCTAAATAAATATTTAGCTCTAACTCAAATTCGCGAAGTCACTGAGTCGTAGAGGTTCTAAGAGTTCTAGTAGAGCTCTTCGGTATATTATTTAAAAACCTGTTTTTCAGTTTATTAGATGGTTTAACATTATGCTCTACAGGTGGTTGTGCTTAATATGGGGGGAAAAGTTAACATCCTAGAGCACGAGCTAGTACCAAGACACGAGATAGTACCTCCTGAAGAGGCCCATAAAATACTTAAAGAGCTCGGTGTAGAGCCGTGGCAACTCCCATGGATATCGCTAAACGATCCTGTTGTGAGGGCTATTGGCGCTAGGCCGGGTGATATAGTAAGAATTTACAGGAAAAGTCCCACTGCCGGCACATTTATAGCTTACAGGTACGTAGTGCCCGAGGTGACTAAGAAGTCTTGAGTGTCTCAGAGAGCCTTACTGTAGACGATCTCTGGCTAATTACGCGTAAATATCTCGAGGAGAAAGGACTAGTAAGACAGCACCTCGACAGCTATAATAGATTCGTGAGGGAAATACTACCACAGATTATCTTAGAGTATAGAGAAAACTCCATAACAGAGAGCACTAAGCTCATAATAGAGAGGCCGAGAATAGGGCCTAAGCCACAGTGGGTAGACGTGGATGGAACCGCTAGCTACAAGACTCCACTTGAGTGCAGAATAAGAAACCTGACATACATGACCCCGGTTCTCGTAACTGTGAGACTTGAGGGGGAGGTAACTACTAGGGAAATGGAGCTCAAATTAATGGACTTACCTGTTATGCTAAAATCGGATATTGATCCACTAAGTAAAATGACACCTGAAGAGCTAATTGAGATCGGCGAGGACCCGAGAGACCCTGGAGGCTACTTTATTATTAATGGAAGCGAGAAAGTCATAGTAGCCCAAGAGGACTTGGCGAGTAACACAATTCTCGTTGATTACGGTCAAGAAGGTACGGGTGTAACGCACACAGCTAAAGTCATCAGTGCCGCGTATGGTAGGCGCTCACAGCTCATTATTGACTTAAAGAAGGATGGAGTCTTCTACGCTAATGTTAAAGGACACAAGATACCAGCTGTAATACTAATGATAGCTCTTGGACTTGACGTGCGCGAAATACCCTATGCTATATCACCAGACCCGAGATTCCACCAGGAAATACTCCCATCAATACTCCACGCAGAGCAGATACTGCCTAGACTAGAGGTGCCCCCCGAGGCGTCAAAAGAGGAGATCAGAAAGCTTGTAGAGGAATACAGGAAGAAAGCAGTCGAGGAGGCCCTCGACTACATTGGAGCGAGATTCGCTGTTGGCAAACCAAGAGAGAAGAGAATAGCGACGGCTCAGATAACACTAGATGAGGTGCTTCTACCACACATAGGCATAGACTCTAGTAGAGAGACTAGGCTAATGAAAGCCGTCTTCATAGGGCAAATGATCGCGAGAATAATCGAGCTCAAAGAGGGCCTCCGCGGCCCAGACGACAAAGACCACTACAGAAATAAGAGACTAAAGCTGGCAGGCGACCTTCTCTCCACGCTCATTAGGACTTCACTAAACTCGTTTATTAAGGGTCTTAAAGGAGAGCTGGAGAGGCAGATATCGAAGTCCAAGGCTGAGATTAAAACAGCCTTTAAGCACGCAACCATAACAGACCACATTCTCAGCGCGATGGCAACGGGCAACTGGCCTGGCGGGAGAACCGGTGTAAGCCAGCTACTAGACAGAACAAACATGCTCAGCACGCTCAGCCACTTAAGAAGAGTCGTCTCCCCACTGGCAAGAACGCAGCCGCACTTCGAGGCTAGAGAGCTCCACGGAACGCAGTGGGGTAGGATCTGCCCAGTAGAGACTCCTGAAGGGACAAATATAGGGCTCGTAAAGAACCTGGCTCTTCTAGCCAACGTTAGCGTTGGTGTCGAAGACCGCGAGGTCGAGGAGCTCTTATACGAGCTCGGAGTTCTACCAGTAATTACCAGGAGAGTGAAAGGTAAAGTTAGAAAGGGCTACTTAGACCTAGTAATGGAGGCGATTAATA
This sequence comes from Desulfurococcaceae archaeon, assembly GCA_020833245.1. Lineage (GTDB taxonomy): Archaea > Thermoproteota > Thermoprotei_A > Sulfolobales > Desulfurococcaceae > UBA285. The sequence goes on along the minus strand of JAJHQQ010000004.1, from coordinate 38,604 downwards.
GAGGAGAACCTGTAGAGGAGAAGTTCGCTGGTTGGAGCAGGGTCTTTCTGAACGGCAAGTTTATAGGATACCACCCCGATGGTAGTCAACTAGCCAGGAAAATTAGAGAGCTTAGAAGAAGAGGAGAGATCAGCTCCGAGGTTAACGTTGCACGCTACAAAACCGAGTACATAGACGAAGTCGTAGTTAACACTGACGCTGGCCGTATTAGAAGACCACTAATAGTCGTCGAGAACGGTAAACCCAAGTTAACAAAGGACATTATTAAGAGAGTTGAGAGAGGAGAGCTGTCATTTGACGACCTGGTCAAAATGGGTATTATAGAGTTCATTGATCCAGACGAGGAGGAGAACACTTACATAGCCCTACTCCCAGATCAGGTTACTCCAGAGCACACTCACCTCGAGCTCTGGCCCCCCGGCATACTGGGGATAACAGCGTCAATAATACCGTACGCTGAGCACAATCAAAGCCCGAGAAACATGTACCAAGCCGCCATGGCAAAGCAGGCTCTAGGTCTAAGCACTGCTAGCTTCCAGCGGAGGGTAGACACTCGCGGACACCTCTTACACTACTCTCAAAAACCCCTGGTACAGACGAGGACAACAGAGATAATTGGCTACAATGAGAGGGCTGCAGGACAGAACATGGTTGTAGCTATATATGCTTTCTCCGGCTACAATATGGAGGACGCGGTGGTTTTAAATAAGAGTAGTGTAGAGAGGGGTCTCGCGAGGTCGACTTTCTTCAGGCTGTACTCCACAATAGAGAAGAAGTACCCAGGCGGTATTCAGGACGAGATCACGAAGCCACCTGCTGGAGTTAGAAACTACAAGGGGCTGAGGGCCTATGATAAGCTCGAAGAAGACGGCATTGTAGCGCCGGAGACCGATATCGTTGGGGGAGAAGTATTAATCGGCAAGATTAGCCCCTCGAGATTTCAAGTCGCAGAGTACGAGGGTACTAGCGGACTTGTAAAGAACGATACGAGCGTGTCGGTGAGACACGGCGAGAAGGGTGTCGTTGACATAGTCCTATTAACCATGGACAACGAGGGCAATAAGCTGATAAAAGTACGCGTGAGAGACCTCAGAATACCTGAGCTAGGAGACAAGTTCGCATCTAGACACGGGCAGAAGGGTGTTGTGGGCTTACTAATACCTCAGTATGACATGCCCTTCACCGAGGACGGGATAACACCTGATCTCATAATTAACCCACACGCATTCCCCAGTAGAATGACTGTGGGACAACTACTCGAGAGCATTGCTGGAAAAGCAGCCGCTCTCCGAGGAGAGCTCGTTGACGCTACTCCATTCTTCAAAGAAGACATAGAGAACTTGAGAATAGTGCTGAAGCGCCACGGATACCCGCCCACCGGTGAGGAGGTGATGTATGATGGGAGAACAGGTGAAATGATCGCGTCGCCTGTGTTTATTGGAATAGTGTACTACCAGAAACTACACCACATGGTTAGCGATAAAATACACGCTAGGGCCGGAGGACCTGTCCAAGTATTAACGAGGCAGCCAACACAGGGCCGCTCAAGAGAGGGGGGTTTAAGGTGGGGTGAAATGGAGGTAGACTGCCTAATTGGACACGGCACGTCTATTGCTCTGAGAGAGACTATGAGAGAGCGAAGTGACCGCGTAATAGTCTATGTGTGCGAGGAGTGTGGGCTAATAGGGTACTACGACAAGAACAGGGAGAGGTACATGTGCCCAATACACAAAGAAAAGGCGACGTTAAAGCCGGTTGAAACAACATACGCGTTTAAACTACTAGTGCAAGAACTCATGAGTATGGGGATTAGGCCTAGGCTTATAGTTGGAGACGTCAGTGCCGGGTGACCTCCGTGATTACTAACAGAGTGGCTAAAATCAAGTTTGGTATACTCTCACCAGATGAAATACGCAAAATGAGCGTAACAGCTATTGTAACAGCAAACGTGTTTGACACTGACGGCGCGCCAATAGACGGAGGCGTAATGGATACACGCATGGGTTCAATAGAGCCTGGCGAGGTGTGCCCCCTCTGCGGAAATAAGCGAGACAGTTGCGTAGGCCACTTCGGCCACTTAGAGCTCGCTAAGCCCGTTATTCACGTGGCGTTTGCTAAGCACATACTGGCTTACTTAAAGGCGACTTGTAGTAATTGCGGCAGAGTTAAAGTACCTGAAGACGAGAGAGAAGACCTCTTGAAGCTACTAAAAGACCTCGAAGAGCTCAAATTAAACTACCTCAAGAAGAGACTACACGAGTACATTAGGAGGAGGGCGTCGACCACTACTACTTGTCCACACTGCGGGCAACCCACACTGGAGTACAAGCTTGAAAAGCCACACACGTTCTTCATTAAAACAGAAACGGGGTTCAGAAAGGTTACTCCGAGTGAAGTGAGAAAACACCTCGAGAAGATACCTGACGACGACGTGAGGCTACTCGGAGGAGACCCCCAGGATGCTAGACCAGAATGGATGGTATTAACTGTACTGCCAATTCCACCCAGGCAAGTGAGGCCATCTGTTATACTTGAAACGGGTATGAGGAGCGAAGATGACTTAACGCACAAACTCGTAGATGTAGTTAGAACTAATATTAGAGTAAGAGAACACGTTGAGAGCGGTGCACCCGAACAAATTATCGAGGATGAGTGGGAGCTACTACAGTATCACGTCACAACGTACTTCGATAACGAGGTCTCAGGCATCCCCCCAGCGAGACACAGGGCTGGTAAGTACCTTAAGGGCGTAGCTCAGCGATTAAAGGGCAAAGAGGGGAGGTTTAGGGGTAACCTGAGAGGCAAGCGCGTAGACTACTCAGCGAGAACAGTCATCAGTCCAGACCCTAATCTGAGTATAAATGAAGTAGGCGTCCCCGAGGAGGTTGCTAAAAAGCTCACAGTACCGGAGCGCGTAACACCCTGGAATATAGAGTTCCTACGGAGACTAGTGCTCAACGGGCCCGACAAGTGGCCTGGAGCTAATCACATTATTAGACCAGATGGTAGAAAGATAAACTTAAAGTACGTTGATAGAAAAGCCGCTGCGGAGTCACTAGAACCCGGCTTTATAGTTGAGAGACACCTCTTAGATGGAGACATAGTCCTCTTTAACCGTCAGCCATCACTACACAGAATCTCAGTAATGGCGCACATTGTCAGAGTACTGCCGTACAAGACATTTAGACTAAATCTACTCGTGTGTCCACCATACAACGCTGACTTCGATGGAGACGAGATGAACTTACACGTACCTCAGAGTGAAGAGGCGCGCGCTGAAGTTAGAGTCTTAATGCTCGTAGAGAAGCACATATTAACTCCTAGGTACGGCGGACCCATAATAGGTGGGCTACAGGACTATATTAGCGGCGCGTACTTGTTAACATCAAAGTCAACTCTACTTACTAAAGAAGGAGTTGCGAGACTACTCGCACCCACGGGTTACCGAGGCCCACTACCAGAGCCGGCTATTCTCAAGCCGAGAGAGTACTGGACAGGAAAGCAACTAATATCCCTGTTCCTGCCGAGAGACTTCAATTACAGGAAGACCTCAACTATTGGTAAGGCATCAGTACTAAGGTGTATTGACGAGGACTGCCCACACGACAGCATAATTATCATTAAGAACGGTGTTCTCTTAGAGGGTGTAATAGACAAGAGCTCTATTGGCAGAGAGGAGCCTGAGAACATAGTTCACTGGCTTATTAAAGAATACGGAGAAAACGTCGCTAGGGAGTTCATGGATAGAGTATACAAGATGTTTATCGCTACGTGTGAAATGTACGGGTTAACAATGAGCTACGATCATTTGGCTATAAGAGAAGAAGTTAAGAAAGCCATATACGATATCATAGAAGAAAAGAAGAGCGAAGTAAACGAGTTAATTAAACTCTACAGAGAGGGGCGGCTTATACCGAGACCCGGAAAAACCCTAGAGGAGACGCTTGAAGACGAGATCATTAATGCTATGTCAAAGAAGCTCCTCGACGAGGTAGCAGACGTGTTAACACAGCACTTATCTCTAACAAACCCAGTAGTTGTGATGGCTAGAACAGGGGCTAGAGGAAACCCAGTTAATCTCGCACAAATGAGCGGCTTACTGGCACAGCAAACAGTTAGGGGTAAGAGGCTTTCAAGGGGGTATGAGGGGAGAATGCTTCCACACTTTAAACCAATGGATCTCAGCGCTGGGGCCAGGGGCTTCGTGGCTAGGGGGTTTGTTGACGGGCTTGATCCCTTAGAGTTCTTCTTCCACACAGCGGCTGGTAGAGAGGGCCTTATAGACACTGCTGTGAGGACTAGTCAGTCAGGCTACATGCAGAGAAGGTTGATAAACGCGCTTCAAGACCTCGTAGTAAACTACGACGGGTCTGTCAGAGCGACCTCTGGTGAAATCGTCCAGTTACTATACGGCGAGGACGGCGTTGACCCCACGAAGAGCGATCACGGAAAGTCTGTTAACGTTGACAGGATAATAGAGAAGTACTTGAAGGGGTGAAGGACGTGAGTGACGCGGAGTCCAAGCTCGAAGAGATCCTCAGTAATGTAAGACCCTATTTAACTCCGCAGCTCTACGATGAGCTATCTGAAAAGCTCAGAGACGCTATTAAAAAGCACAAACTCACTCTCGAAGACGCCGAGAAGATAGCTTGGGAGGCTGTTGAGAGGTACCGCAAGGCGCTAGTTGAGCCGGGTGAAGCGGTAGGTACTATAACTGCGCAGAGTTTAGGTGAGCCCTCAACACAGATGACTCTAAGAGTCTTCCACTACGCTGGAGTAAGAGAGTACAATATAACCCTAGGCTTACCTCGCTTAATTGAAATAGTAGATGCTAGAAAGAGGCCCGAGACCCCGATCACGGAGATATATCTCAGCGAGGACATTAAGCGCAACCCCGAGAAAGCCGTGGAATTGGCGAGGAGAATAGAATTAACACTTGTGGAGAACGTCGCGAGAGAGATAAACATTAGGCTTGGAATGGGGATCGTCGAGGTTGAACTAGATCCCGAAATGCTCAGCAATAAGGGCGTGACAGTAGAGCAGGTCGTAGAAGCCCTAGAGAAGCTGGAAATAGGCTCAGTTGAGATTTCGGGCGAAAACCCGTATAAAGTAATAATAACACTCAGCGACGAGTACCTAGACCCCTCTAAAACAGTAAAAGTCAGAACTATGATCTCTCAAGCATACATTAAGGGGATCAAGGGAATAAAGAAAACGATTATACAGCGAAGAGGTGACGAGTACGTAATAATAGCTGAGGGCTCAAATCTAGAAGAAGTAATGCGAGTCCCAGGCGTAGACTGGCGCCGCGTTTACACTAATGACGTCCACGAGATCGAGCTAGTTCTCGGAATAGAGGCAGCTCGATCGGCTATAATCAAGGAGATCTACAATGTACTTAGTGATCAGGGCCTGGACGTCGATATAAGGCACATAATGCTACTAGCAGATATGATGACGTGGACGGGTCACGTGAGGCAAATCGGGAGAATGGGTATCGCCGGGGAAAAGCCCAGTGTTCTCGCAAAGGCCACGTTCGAGACAACCATACAGAAGCTCGTTGAGGGTGCCGTGATGGGGGAGGAGGACCCGATGGTCGGTGTGACAGAGAATATTATTTTAGGTCAACTACCACCTGTAGGTACGGGAGTAGTTAAAATATTCATGAATCTATTAGCTACAAGACCTAAAGAGGGTGAAGGGGGTTAAAGTGGCGTTAAAGCCGGAGTTAATAAGGGCTATACAGGTCGCTGCCAGAACAGGCGTTATTGAGTACGGTGCTCGTGAAGTCAAAGAGCTAGTATTACACGGAAACGCCAAAGCCGTGATTGTTGCTAAGAACTCCCCGCCAGAGTTGAGGAGAGACATAGAGTACTACGCTAGACTGAGCAGTATTCCAGTTCTAGTATTCGATGGAACAAGCGTTGAGCTCGGAACCATAATTGGTAGACCTCACAGCGTCACAGTATTAGCTATTATAAACCCTGGTCAATCAAATATACTGGACTTAGCTAGACAGGTGAGTGCTTCTGAGCAAAGCCAAAGCTAACGTTAAGATAACCCCTGAAGAGTTCAGGTACATGGCTCTCTTCAGCGACTTAACCGGCACAACCGTTAGAGACTGCATAATAGAGAACGAGAGTAACAGGGTAGTATTCCTAGTAGACCCCGGAGACATAGGGAAGGCTATTGGGCCCCGAGGCTTTCTCATACGGAAGTTGAAGAGCCTGCTAAACAAGAATGTTGAAGTAGTAGGCTATAGTGATAACCTCGAGGAGCAAGTCAAGTACGCGCTAATGCCGGCGAGAGTTACTGGTGTTAAACTCGTCAATAGGCCTGATGGCTCAAAAGTCCTCTACGTAGCCGTGGATCCAAAGGACAAGGCCGTAGCTATTGGTAAAAACGGGAGAAATGTTCAGAGGGCGAGGTTAATACTTAAAAGGCACTTTGACATAGACTCCGTAGTAATAGTGTAGTCTAGGTGTCTGCAGAGTGCCCGGTAAGAAGGGGCCAAGTGGACTCTACGCTGCGGGGAAGCTCATTGAGAAGAGGAAGAAGTTTAGGTGGCATCAGAGAGAATACCAGAGAAGAATGCTCAGGAAACAGGGACTCCTCTTAGACCCCCTTGAAGGAGCCCCCATGGCTAGGGGAATAGTTCTCGAAAAAGTGCCGGTTGCGTCTCGTAAACCAAACTCAGCTGTTAGAAAGTGCGTTAGAGTACAGCTCGTTAAGAACGGTAAAGTAGTAACGGCGTTTGTTCCGTGGGACGGAGGCATAAATTACATTGACGAGCACGACGAGGTAATTATCGAGAAAATAGGCGGCACACTAGGAGGCGCTATGGGAGACATCCCGGGTGTAAAGTACAAGGTTGTAATGGTTAATGGAGTGTCACTTAAAGCACTCTGGCTTGGAAAGAAGCAGAAACCAGTGAGATAAGCGAGGTTGATAACGCCGTGTCTTCTACGGGCGGGGCTGAGATTCAAATAAGTGAAATTAAGCTGTTCGGTAAGTGGAGTTACGACCTGGTTGAAGTGAGAGACCCTAGTTTAAAGAGGTATCTCTGCCTTAAGCCGGTCTACTTACCACACACTAGTGGTAGACACGAGCACAAGAAGTTTGGTAAAGCAGTTGTCCCAGTAGTTGAGAGGCTAATAAACAAGCTCATGAGACCGGGGAGAAATGCTGGCAAAAAACACCTAGCTTACAACATTGTCAAGAAAGCCTTCGACATAATCTACTTGAGAACGGGAGAAAACCCACTACAGGTACTAGTAAGGGCTATTGAGAACAGCGCGCCCCGGGAAGACACTACTAGAATAATGTACGGTGGCATAGCATACCACGTCTCAGTAGACGTCTCTCCACTAAGGAGAATAGATGTTGCACTAAGACATATAACTGAGGGGGCTAGGCTAAGGGCCTTTAATAGTCTAATCCCAATTGAAGAGGCGCTTGCAGATGAAATAATACTAGCTGCGAGTGGAGACGCTAAGAGCTACGCTATACAGAGAAAAGACGAAATCGAGAGAATAGCTCTCAGTAGCAGGTAGAGTAATAAATACTCTTTGTACTGTACTCGCCCTCGTATCTCAACAAACCTCTACTCTATACAGTCCCATCCCTCGCGTTTCCCCGCTAACGGTACTTGACGGTATTTGTGAATGCTTGTAATTCCGTTAGCGGGGTTGCACCTCTTTGTGGGTTCACCGGCTTCACCCACACTTCATGGGTGCCCGTCGAGCCCAACGCCATGGGGCTCCCATCTGAGTCTCTATGTCACCGCAGTGCGGATCATCCAAGAAACTATAGTGGGTGTAAAGGTATTTAAACATTACTCTATGATACACTCTATGATACCAAGTATTTATAGTTATTCACAGATATTCAAACTTACCATCAGTAGTTCTGTAATAGCCTCCACGTGGATTAATTCCGCGTGAGCACCTCAGTAAGCTAGATTTATAAGCCCACTTCTAAATCCAAGTGTTACTGAGGCTTGGTGAAATATATGAGTACCCCGCAGAAGCCCCACTTAAATCTGATAATGATAGGGCACGTAGATCACGGCAAGAGCACGATGACAGGGCACATACTGTACCGTCTAGGATACTTCGATGAGAAGACAATGAAGGAGATAGAAGAGCAAGCTAAGAAAATGGGAAAAGAGAGCTTTAGGTTTGCGTGGCTACTTGACAGGCTTAAAGAGGAGAGAGAGCGAGGCCTCACAATATCCCTGTCATACATGAAGTTCGAGACTAAAAAGTACTTCTTCACGATTATTGACGCTCCAGGACACAGAGACTTCGTAAAGAACATGATCACTGGGGCGAGCCAGGCTGACGCGGCAATACTGGTAGTCAGTGCTAGAAAGGGTGAATTTGAGGCCGGTATGAGTGCTGAAGGTCAGACTAGGGAGCACGCTATTTTAGCGAGAACTATGGGTATTAACCAGCTAATAGTAGCGATTAATAAAATGGACGCTACTGAGCCCCCATACAGCGAGAAGAGGTATAAGGAGATCGTAGAAGTACTTAGTAAGTTCTTAAAGAGCATTGGCTACGACGTCTCCAAGGTACCCTTCGTCCCCATATCAGCATGGACAGGAGAAAATCTCATAGAGCGCTCACCAAACATGCCGTGGTACAATGGCCCAGTTCTAGTAGAGGCTTTAGATTACCTAGTACCACCCGCTAAGCCCATTGACAAGCCACTTAGAATACCAATACAGGACGTGTACTCCATATCAGGTGTGGGCACAGTCGCTGTTGGCAGAGTTGAGAGCGGGGTTCTAAAGTCTGGTGATAAAGTCTCAATAATGCCTCCAGCCCTCACAGCTGAGGTTAAGTCCATTGAGACACACCACGTCAAGATCGAGAAAGCCGAGCCCGGAGACAACATTGGATTTAACCTCAAAGGCGTTGAGAGAAAAGACATAAAGAGAGGAGACGTAGTGGGTCCAATAGACAGTCCACCAGTAGTCGCAGACGAGTTCACTGCGAGAGTAATGGTCGTGTGGCACCCGACAGCAATAGCTGTAGGATACACACCTGTAATTCACATACACACGGCTAGTGTTGCGTGCAGAATATCGGAGATCGTCGCAAAATTAGACCCCAGAACGGGCAAAGAGCTGGAGAAGAACCCCCAGTTCATTAAGCAGGGAGACATAGCAATAGTGAAATTCAAGCCAATTAAGCCACTAGTAGTGGAGAAATACTCCGACTTCCCCGGTCTCGGAAGATTCGCAATGAGAGACATGGGTAAAACAATTGGCGTAGGACAAGTAATAGACGTCAAGCCGGCACAAGTAGCAGTTAAGAAGTAGAAGAAAGCCCCAGCTAAAATAAGTATATAGGCGTTTTTTAACTGTGAGAAATTAACATTGTGCTTCCACCTAAATGGGGAGTAGAGTCGTGGCGCTTCAGAGAATGGTTAAAATCAAAGTGTGGAGCACTGATGTGGAAGTACTAGAAGACTTTGTCTCAAAAATAGTGGACATAGCTAAGAGGAGCGGCGTAAAAATGAGCGGGCCAATTCCATTACCCACTAAGAAGATCACAATTAGAACGCTTAAACTACCACACGGAGAGGGAAAAAAGAAATACGAGAAGTGGGAAATGAGAATACACAAGAGGCTACTCTACGTTGCGGAAGACGAAAGAGTAATGAGGCAACTAATACGCGTAAGAGTCCCACCCGAAGTCTGGGTAGAACTAGAAATTTTATAAAAGCACTTCTTTTAACCCTCCTAAACAAAAAATAATACTTGAAGCCGGGGTGCCCGAGCGGCCTAAGGGGCTGGCCTGGAGAAGCCCGGAGAGCCAGTACCCCGTAAGGGGTGCGCGGGTTCGAATCCCGCCCCCGGCGCTCGAGTACACATCCCGCTGTCTGCGTCTTTGTCAAATAGTTCTGCATTTAAAAGCTCTTAATTCCTTATTGTATGAGTTAGTTAGAAGTGCTTATCTCGGGGGTTAAAAGACTTGGAGAGAGCGTTTCGACATGTTATAAGAATACTCGAGACAGACGTGCCTGGAGAGCTGCCACTATTATATGGGCTATCCGAGGTTAAGGGTATAGGACACAACTTCGCTAATGCTATTTGCAGAGTCCTGAACTTAGACCCCAACATGAAAATTGGGTACTTAACCGACAGCGAAGTAGAGAGTATTGAGAAACTCGTGAAGGAGCCCTCTAGCTTCGGGATACCCTCGTGGATGTTCAATAGGAGAAAAGACTACACTACTGGAGAAGACATACACCTGTACGGAGCGCAGCTGATTTACTACGTTAAAGAAGACATTGAGAGAGAAAAGAGAATTAAGAGCTGGCGTGGAATAAGGCATGCACTTGGATTAAAAGTTAGAGGGCAGAGAACTAGGACAACTGGCAGAACAGGCATAACTGTCGGCGTAAAGAGAAAGAAGACCGCTCAGCAACAGGAGAAGAAATAGGTGTCTATATGGGCGACCCCAAGAAGTCTAGGAGAACGTGGACTACTCCACGTCACCCTTGGAGAAAAGAGACTCTACTAGAGGAGAGTAGACTTCTAGGCCTATACGGCTTGAGAAACAAAAGAGAGCTCTGGAAGGCGGCTAGTATTGTGAGGTACTGGAGGCACAGAGCAAGAACACTCCTCGCAGCCCCACCTGAAATCAGAGAGAAGGAGGAGAAGACCCTTATAGGTAACCTAACTAGACTCGGATTACTGAGAGAGGAAGCTAAACTCGACAACATCCTGGATCTCAGAGTAGAGGACTTACTCGAGAGAAGGCTACAAACACTAGTCTTCAGAAAGGGCCTTGCCCGCACAATTTACGAGGCGAGACAGTTAATTATACACGGGCATATAGCTATTAAGGGACGCAGAATACGCTCGCCAGGCTACTTGGTAACAGTTGACGAGGAGCCGCACATATCCTACTACCCGTACAGCCCCCTCGCAGCAAAAGTAGCTGAAAAAACCACAGCAGAGTAGGAGTAGAGGTGAAGTCTCAATGGCGTTTTCTCTCAGAGAGCTCAAGTGGGGTGTAGCACACATTTACAGTAGTCCAAATAACACAATTGTACACATAACAGACCTATCTGGAGGAGAGACTGTTAGCTTCTATAGTGGTGGTAGAGTGGTCAAAGCTGATAGAGAGAAGCCAAGCCCCTACGCGGCTATGCTGGCAGCCACTAAAGCAGCGTCCGAGGCCTTTGAAAAGAACATTTCGGCTCTTCACATAAAGGTCAGGGCTCCAGGCGGGCACGGGCCCAAGACTCCCGGTCCAGGTGCTCAAGCAGCTATTAGAGCACTAGCGAGATCAGGGTTTATAATTGGGAGAATAGAAGACGTTACGCCAATACCCCACGACACCACTAGGAGGCCTGGAGGCAGGAGAGGTAAGAGACTGTAAATTCAAGCGTGGTGCTCCTTGAAGATAAGAGTCCTCGAGAAGACACCCCTATCCCTAAAACTCTACATCGAGGAGACCCCGCTCCACGTGCTTAACTCTATTAGGAGAGCTGTTCTAGCAGAAGTCCCAACCATGGCAATAGACTACGTGATATTCATAGAGAACTCCAGCGCATTTTACGACGAGTACATAGCACACAGACTAGCCCTAATACCACTTAAAAGCGACGATGCACACTTGAGGTACAAGAGCCCCGAGGAGTGCGCAGAGGCCGGTGAGAAACACATGTTCTCCGCTGACTGCTTCGCGAAATTAGACCTTATGTCTGAGGGGCCCGAAGAGGGGGAGCTAACGCTCTACTCCAGAGACCTCGTGCCATCAGACCCCAACGTTAAGCCAGTCTACGACGATATACCAATAATTAAGCTGATTAAAGGCCAGAGAATTAGGCTCGAGGCCTTTGCGAGGCTAGGCCGCGGAAAAGACCACGCTAAGTGGAGCCCAGTTACAATTGCCGCACACAAGTACACGCCGCAAGTATCCATAAACTACGAGATCTGCAGTAATTGCTTAAAATGCGCTGATGCCTGTCCAAGAGGAGTTCTAGTGGTCTCCGGAGGGAAAGTCGTTGTTGACGAGAACAGAGTTGTAGACTGCAATTTCTGCAGGCTCTGTGAAAGTGTCTGCGAAAACAGGGCTGTTTCTGTATCGTATAAAGAGAACTCTTATATATTAAACTTAGAGTTCACAGGGGCCTTAACTCCTAAAAACACGCTTTTAACCGCCTCTGATATTCTCATTAAGAAACTCGAGGAGTTAGAAGCTAAACTAAGAGAACTCGGTGTTTTAGCGTGAAGAAGACAAATCTCACACTGAGAGAACTGATAGAGACCCTCTACTCTTACGCGAGAAAGTATAATGCGCCAATCTGGGCCGCCGTAGCTGAGGAGCTGGAGAAGCCCAGTAGGAGGCGCAGAGTGGTCAATGTGAGCAAAATTAACAGGTACACTAAGCCCGACGACTACGTTGTTGTACCGGGGAAGGTTCTCGGCGCCGGAGAACTAGACCACCCAGTTACAGTAGCCGCACTTAGCTTCTCGAAAGTAGCAATTGATAAAATAACGCGAGCTGGTGGCAGAGTAATCAGCCTATATAAACTCCTAGAAGAGAAGCCAACCGGGTCTAACGTGAAGATTATGGGGTAGAGAGAATGAGTGAAGAGAGCGTTATTTACATTGACGCATCTGGTCACATACTGGGGAGGCTTGCTAGTATTGTAGCTAAGAAGCTCTTAGAAGGCTATAACGTGTATGTTGTTAACGTCGAGAAGGCTGTACTGAGCGGAGATAAACAGCGCGTTATTCAGGGCTACAAGTTGCTCTTTAGAGTGCGCACACACGTAAACCCAGAGAAGCCTGGTATTAGGCGGCCTCGAAGCCCAGTTAGCATTTTCAGGCGTGCTGTAAGAGGTATGTTGCCTATGGATAAGCCGCGCGGGAGGCTCGCGTACAAGAGGCTACGGGTATTTATAGGCATTCCACCAGAACTATCCAACGTGGAGTTTACTAAATACCCCAGTGCTATGTATACGAGACTACGTGGTAGGTACATAACCGTCGAAGAGCTCTCACGAGAACTCGGCTGGAGAGGTGTTGCTAAGTGACCTCGAGTGCGAGTGAAGGAGCCTTAGCTGTGCGGGAGAAAGTAGTAATTGCCACTGGTAAGAGAAAGACTAGTATTGCACGAGCAGTCATCACTCCAGGCGAGGGCAGAGTCTGGGTAAATAACACACCGCTCGAGGTCTACCCTATTGAAATGGCACGTGAGAAAATAGCTGAGCCATTGAAACTCGTAGGCAACCTCGCCAGTAAAGTAGATATAAGAATAAGTGTGAGAGGTGGAGGAGTCATGAGTCAAGCTGAAGCCTGCAGAATAGCTATTGCTAGAGGAATCGTCGAGTACTTTTCCGAGATAAGAGACGAGCTCAAAAAACTAATTAAAGAATACGATAGGTACGCGCTGAGCGGTGACCCGCGCAGAACAGAGCCCGAGAAGTGGGGGAGAATAAGTGCGAGGAGAAGATGGCAGAAGAGTTATAGGTGATGCTGCCTGCTCTTCCCGGTAAGATGCTTCACGTGCGGCGCGGTTATTGGACACTTGTGGGAGAAGTACTTAGAGAGAGTTCAGCGTGGAGAACACCCCGCAAAAGTACTCGATGAGCTTGGAATTAAGAGGTATTGTTGTAGGAGAATGTTTCTCTCCCACGTAGAAACTGCACGTGAAGTGTTGAGATTCCACAAGGTCTCGTGAGGTGACACACGTGAGTAGTGAGTTAGAGAAACCACCCGTAACTATTGAGCTCTTAATCCCAGTTGATAAGTACCTGTCCGCCGGAGTCCACATCGGTACACACATATGCACAAAGTACATGGAGTCCTTTGTCTACAAAGTCCGACCAGATGGAGTCTACATACTTGACGTGAGGAAAATTGACGAGAGACTTCGAATAGCAGGGAAGCTCCTCGCAATGTACGATCCAGCCAAAATAGCCGTTGTGTCAGCGAGGCTTTACGGCAGAAAACCCGTGTTGAAAATGTGCCAGTACTTACAGTGTAAACCGTACGTTGAGAGGTTTCTACCGGGCACGTTTACTAACCCGGCACTCTCCGCGTATTTTGAGCCTGCCACTGTACTCGTAACAGACCCGCGAGCTGACGCTCAAGCCATAAAAGAGGCCTCGGAGATAGGTATACCAGTCGTAGCCTTCGCGGACACCGACAATAAAGCGGAAAACATAGACCTAGTAATACCGGCTAACAATAGGGGGCGTAAAAGCCTAGCACTACTGTACTGGATACTCACAAGGCAGATACTGAGAGAGCGCGGATCAATACCGGCAAACAGCGATCTCCCAGAACCCCCAACAGAGTTTGAGACGCCTGCTTAAACACAGCTAACAAGAGTTTTCACACTTATCTTAGCATACTGGAGGTCAGTCTAGATCAGTAGTTACCCTTCCCGGGAAGCAGCACTTTACTCCTTGTCTTCAATAGTGATTTTAAACTTAATACTACGGTTAACTAAGAGTTGACTAAGGTGTAAGTGTTTGAGTAGTGTTAGGCGCCCAGTAGTCGCGGGGTATTTCTACCCGAGTAGGAGAGAAGACCTCATTAAGTTAATTGAGTGGTCGTTTAGACATAAACTAGGGCCAGGAGAGCCCCCTTCACCAGTAGACCGCGGAGAGCACTTGTCTCTAGGCTACGTCGTCCCGCACGCTGGGTACATGTATAGTGGCCCGGTTGCCGCGCACGCTTACTACGATCTAGCCCGAGACGGCGTACCGCAGACAGTTATTATTCTAGGTACGAATCACACTGGTTTAGGAGAACCTGTCTCAGTATACCCTGAGGGTAGGTGGGAGACGCCGCTCGGCTATCTCGAAGTTGACAGCGAGCTCGGTAAGAGCGTCACCAAGTACAGTGAAATAGCGAGCCTTGACAGAGATGCACACTTAGAAGAGCACTCCATAGAGGTTCAACTGCCGTTTCTCCAATACATTTTCGCGGATAAAGTAAGAATACTCCCTATAGTCGTGGGTATACACACGCCTGACGTCGCCGGTGACCTCGCAGACTCCATACTTAAAGCGTCTAGTGAGCTGGGCAGAGACGTCGTTGTATTAGCCTCAAGCGACTTTAATCACTACGAGCCACACGAGGTAACAGTAAAGAAAGACGAGGCAGCTATTAGCAAAATTCTCGAGCTCGACACGCAGGGCTTCTACAGAGCTATTATCGAGAGGAATATTAGCATTTGTGGACCGGGAGGGATAATGACCCTTATAGAAGTGGCGAAGAGACTTCAAGGTAAGCCAGCACTATTAAAGTATGCTACTAGCGGTGACGTCTCGGGTAACAAGGCCGCCGTTGTGGGATACGCAAGTATAAAGTTTACGCGTAGCCGATGAGCTCTACTCTGGGTGAAGCACCATTTCACTAGACTTTGAGTCTAGGAAGCAGAATCACATAGAGATCAGTCTAAGAGATGAAGTCGTGTTCCCCGATACGTGTAATAGCGTGTACAACGAGATCATGCTGATTCACAAAGCAATACCGGGCACTAGTCTCGACAACGTAGACTTATCTGTGAAATTCCTGGGTTACGAGCTGAAATTTCCTCTAATTATAGAGGCTATTACTGGGGGTTTACCTGCATCTAAGTCAATAAACGAGAGCCTCGCAAAAATTGCTAGCGAGTATCAAATAGCTATTGGTGTTGGGAGTCAGCGACCAATATTGCAGACCTCGTTTAGAGAAGACGTAATTGAGACTTACAGAGTAGTCAGAAAAATAGCCCACAGCGTACCAGTTATAGGCAATATAGGTATAACTCAACTACGCGAAGTCGAGGTCGACGCGTTAAAGAAGCTCGTAGACGTTATAGGCGCCGATGCTCTAGCAGTCCACTTGAACCCCGCGCAGGAAGCAATTCAGCCGGAGGGAGATGTCGACTTCGGCGAGGACCTCTACTACAGGATACGCGATGTAGTGCAAGAACTAGGAGTTCCAGTTATAGTAAAAGAAGTTGGTCATGGAATCTCCATGGAAGTCGCCTCTAGACTACTCGAGCTGGGAGTCCGCTATGTTGACACCGCGGGCGCGTGCGGTACTAACTGGGCTCTCGTAGAGGCGTATAGGAATCAGAGAGAAAGCGTTTACCACAATGTAGGTTTAGAGCTATTCAATTGGGGTATTCCAACACCGCTATCTGTAATTGAGTGTAGGAGTGTTAGCAGAGACTTGTTCGTAATAGGTAGTGGTGGTGTTTGGAGCGGTCTCAAAGCCGCCAAGCTACTAACTCTGGGAGCGAATCTAGTTGGATTTGCCAGACCAATACTGAAGACACTAATAGAGCAGGGTATTGAGGGGGCTAGGCGCTTTATTACACGCTACTTAGCAACACTGAGGACGGTGATGTTCCTATTGGGAGTTAGAAGTGTTAGAGAGGCGTGTAAAGCACCATTAGTCTTAGGTCCCAGCGTAGTAAACTACCTACTACAGCGAGGTATTAACCCGGCAGAGTACATTGAGAAGAAGAGGTGTGGTGGCCTCTTTGAGCACTAGGATGTACGAGGTCTACGTTGAAAACGCCAATAGTAACAAGTACATCTGCTTTAAAAATCAGAAATTAGTACACGTGAGAGAAGTATCCGCCGAGTGCACTAGGCTATTTGGAGAAGTACCATATGAGCGCGTAGTAGACTACATTGACTTGGAGAGAGCCGTGGCCGCGAGGAGTATTATTGTTCTCCACGAAGAGCCCTCACTACGGGAACTTGAAGGCTTTATTATTGAAAAGGGCACTCCTCTATGCTTACAGGAGGTTACTGGTAAATTCATTTACTTTCTTGTGAGTGAGGGCTCTGAGGTTAGTAGTGGGGATATTATTGCCTATCACGTTACGAGCAAATTTGAAGTTAGAAATGTAAAGTCTAAGTGTGAGGGGCAAGTTGCATTTATAGTCGATATGCCCTGGGAAGTACCCAGAAAAGCCATAGTAGTGGTGACTCCAAGTGAGTGTGGACGAGTCACTGTTGAGAAGACTGCGTGAAGTAGCCTATAAACACGCAATAATAAACGCCGTTAAACACGGTGGGAGAGCTGACTTAAAGGCTGTGATATCAAAGATCGTCGCTGAAGTACCAGAAGTTAAGAAGAGCATTAAGGAGTACATGGATATCATTAAGAGCACTGTAGACGAGGTAAATAAACTACCCCTAGAAGAGCAGTTGAAAATAGCGAGAGAGAATTGGCCTGACCTCCTCGGGGAGAAGCGCGAGGAGAGAGAAAAAGAGCTACCGCCTCTGAAAGGGGCTATTCACGGCAAGGTAGTAACGAGGCTGGCGCCAAACCCGGACTTCCCGCTCCACTTAGGCAATGCTAGACCGGCTCTCCTCAGCTACTGGTACGCTAAAATGTACAATGGTAAGATGATATTGAGGTTTGAAGACACCGACCCGAGAATTAAGGCGCCATATCCAGAAGCCTATAACTTAATAAAAGAGGATCTTAAGTGGCTTGGAGTAGTGTGGGACGAGGAGTACGTTCAGAGCTTGAGAATTCCACTGTTCTACAGTGTCGCTAAAGAACTCCTAAAGCGGGGTAGCGCATACGTTGACCTGTGTGATACGAAGACTATAAGAGCTCTCCGAGCACGTGGAAAAGCGTGCCCTCACAGAGATTTACCTGTTGAAAAACAGCTAGAGGAGTTTGACAAGATGCTTGAAGGCCACTATGGTGAGGGCGAGGCTGTACTTAGAATTAAAACCGACTTATCACACCCAGACGTCAGTGTAAGAGACTGGATTGCGATGAGAGTAATTGACACTTCTAAGACACCTCACCCAGTTGTAGGCGACAAGTACACTGTTTGGCCCACGTACAATTTTGCTGCCGGCGTAGACGACCACTTAATGGGTGTAACGCATATTCTAAGAGCACGTGAGCACTTGACAAACACTGTGAAGCAGAAGTACCTCTACGACCACATGGAGTGGGTGTATCCTGAAGCCGTGCACTTTGGGAGACTTTCACTAGAGGGGCTTATACTGAGTAAGTCCAAGATGAGAAAGCTCGTCTTAGAAGAGGGTATTAGTTCTCTCGCAGACCCGAGGCTAGGCACTATACAGGCCTTGAGGAGGCGTGGAATAGTTAGAGAAACGATTTGGAGGCTGGTTAAAGACGTGGGAGTTAAGCCGACTGACGCCAAGATTAGTCTTGTTAATCTCTACGCTTTAAACAGGTCTATTATAGACCCGGTTGCAAACCGCTACATGGCTGTTGAAGACCCGGTTTTCATGGAGCTTAGTGGATTTAGTGGAGAACTCGAGGCGTCTATTCCAGTACACCCGTCTAGAAGCGAGACGTACAAGTATACCGTGAAGCAGGGCGACATCATACTAGTATCGAGGCAAGACCTCCAAGCCGTGAAAAGCGGGGTTTTTAGGCTAATGGGTATGGGTAACTTCGTAATTAGTCGAGTCAACACGTGGAATAACACACCCGTATTCGTAGCTAGTCTTCACAGCACGAGCTACGAGGAAACTAAGAGGCTGGGGGCACCTATTATACAGTGGGTTTTACTAAGAGAGTCTCTTCCCGGAGAGCTACACGTGGCTCAAGGCGTGAAGCTACTCAAGAAGCAGTTGTATCTAGAGCGTAGAGTTCTCAGCGAGAGACCAGACTCAATTATACAGCTATATAGGCTCGGTTTTGCGCGCGTTGACAGCGTGAGCGAGGAGGCTGTGTCTCTAATATTTACACACGACTAAAGCTTTATAAGGGATAATCTAGGTTAAGAGGTCATTGCGAGGGGACGAGCAGGGAGGAGGATGAACCATGTCGAAACCATTCTACGTGAAGTTCACAGTGCCCCCGGAACTAGCGGACAAGACGTACGAGGCCGTTAAGAAAGCGAGAGAAAGTGGTGGAAGAATAAAGAAAGGGACAAATGAGACGACTAAAGCGGTGGAGAGAGGTCAAGCTAAACTAGTAGTTATCGCCGAGGATGTAGATCCCCCGGAAATCGTGGGTCATTTGCCAGTGCTGTGCGATGAGAAGAAAATACCGTACACGTACGTGCCCAGTAAGAAGAGGCTCGGTGAAGCCGCTGGAATAGAGGTAGCTGCTGCCTCAGTGGCTATAATTGATCCTGGTGAGGCAAAAAACCTCGTTGAAGACATAATTAAGCAAGTACAGCAGATCAGGGCTAAGTCGGGTTAAGCGAATAGCGGTGTGAACAGCGAGTTTTTTCTCTTCTAGACTACCTCCTCACAGTTAGTTTCTTGGCCTCTCTCTCCGTTTCCCGCAGAATTAGAATATCGCCTATTCTAACAGGACCTCGCACATTTCTAGTTATAACTCTACCCTTGTCACGCCCCTCTAGTACTCTCACTCTCACTTGTGTAACTTCTCCACTAACCCCTGTTCTCCCTATGATCTGTATAACCTCGGCTGGAAAACCTATCTCCTCGGTAATATTGATCTTTGGGGCCTCGAAAACAACCTTCCTCGCTTGTGGTTCTTCGCTCAAGTAGCATTTCACCTTCTACGCTCTAATTCACACTACTATTTTATAACGCTTTTTAAGCATTCTAAACTCTGACAGTATAGGAGAGCCGCGCGTAATTGAGGTGTAAGTGTGCCTAGACTAGTAAAGTGCACGTTTTGCGGAGGGGAAATAGAGCCCGGTACTGGCTTAATGTACGTGCTTAACGACGGAACAATACTATGGTTTTGCGGAAGCAAGTGCTACAAGAACTACCAGTTGAAGAGAGATCCGAGAAAACTCAAGTGGACACTAAAGTACGGTCAACAATTAAAGTAGAGAGTGTGCTACGTGCTCACTGCTGTGAGTGCTGAAAAACCATGCCGTAGAGGGGGTCTGAGCTCCTCTTAATATTAATTATCTCTCCAAGAGCCTCTTTCTCGTCTTCAGTTAGCTTCCCTGAAAAAGCCGTTAACCACTGTACAACGTGCTCTTTGGGTATATCAGTGTAGAGTATGTCTCCCTCGTCAACGTGTCTTCCCACTAGTATCTTACCCTTAATGCTAATTGCAACTTGCTGGCCTCTCCTTGCCTCTTTAAGGACATTATCCCTGTCTCTAATTTGCATAATACTGCCTACTCCAACTCCATCAGACCTCATAAGCGGGTATCCGGGCTTAATAGTGCCCTCGACTACTTCTACGCCTACTATTGCTGGGTCACTACGCCTGAAGACACAGCCTGGTAGAATCTTAATTTTAGCTGGGCGCACGAGGCTTTCAAGAACTTTCTGGTTTTCAATTAACTTGTAGTCTCTGAGCCACTTCAAGAAGTTCTCTAGGAGCCTGTAGATGACGTTCTCGGAGAAAACCTGCACCTGCTCTCTCTCTGCGAGTTCTCTGGCTTCCTCGAGGATCTTCACGTTGAAGGCTAATATTACGCCGTACTCGGGTTTAGATTTCTTGACTACACTTGCCTCGATTACGTCGTTTTTAGACACATTTCCCACGTCTGCGAGCTTTATGGGAATGTTCTCTCTCCTTAAGGCTGTAACTAGTGCTTCCAGTGAGCCGAGAGTGTCGGCTTTAACCACTATGCCATCGCTCTCACTTCTAAAGACAACCTGTGAAACCTCCTCTCGCACTATTTTAGAGTAGGTATCTAGGTCTTCAGGTCGAGGAACAACGTATAGAGGTGAACCGGCAATAGCGTCTTCTAGTCCCGGAGCCACTATTTTAACTCCAGCCGCCGCGTACACCTCTTCAACACTTATGAACTTGCCCTCGTGCATTCTCATATCCTGGAGCGGTCTGGGTAATAGGAGCCCCCGCACGTGTGTAAATATATACCCGGTCTTAGACGCCACTATAAACAGATCGTTTCTCTTAATGACGCCATCGTATATAATAGCGTCTATTGACACGCCTAGTCCAGGCTCCTCTTTAACCTCTAAGACTACTCCCTTAGCCGGCTCACTGCTCGTAATGAGCTTTTTCTTCATAAACTGCTGTGCTAAGCCCGCAATTAGTGCTAGTAGCTCTGGCAGCCCCTCCCCGGTTCTCGCCGATATTGGGACAATAGGGATAGTTGTCCTAAAATCTCTCACTCTGTCAAATCTCTCTGCTTGATACCCATACTCGTATAGCTTTCCTATAATCGCGTACACTTTATTTTCAAGCTCATTTACTGCGCGCGGACTCTGCTTTCTAATACTCTCGAGAAATGGTGTATCGGGGTTTGAAACCCAGCCGGGTATTTTATCTATTTTATTAGTTGCTACAATGAAGGGTACTCCTCTCTCCTTTAATAGCATTAACGCCTCAACCGTCTGAGGCATTATCCCCTCTAATACATCGACGACGAGTATAGCGATGTCGGCTACGCTACCTCCACGCCTCCTTAAGCTAGCAAACAGCTCGTGTCCAGGTGTGTCAATAAAGAGGAGCCCGGGTATTTCGATCTTTAACTTGGGGAAGAACCTTCTCAAGGGCTCTGAGATCTTTTCTAGTACGCTAGCTGGAACAATACTCGCGCCTATGTGCTGAGTTATTTCGCCTGGCTCCTTCTTCGCTATAGCAGTCCCCCTGATCTTATCTAACAGAGTCGTCTTACCGTGATCTACGTGGCCAAGCACAACTACAATTGGCTGTCTAACCCATGTTTTAACACTACTAGACATAAGCACACACCTATAACTAATAGAACTACACGAGGTAATAACACCGTGTATTATTCACACAAAGCTTTTAAACCCTTAAAGGCCATCGCAGGGCTGGTGGTGAGTATGAGTGTTTGTGAGTGCTTGTAAGTACTTGGTGTTGTAGGGTGGTGTTTAAATATCTTTTACTCCTATTGTAGCTATGTGGATGTGGATACGAGACAACCTCACCGGGGAACTGGTGGGGGTGTATGCCGGACTTCAAAATAGTGGTATCTGACCCAGAGGCACCTAAACAGGAAAGAGCAGTTAAAGTGAAAGTAGTAGGTGACGCCGAAGTACCCTTTACCAGTAAAATGAAGGAGCAGTTTGAACTGCCAGTAATTAAAATGAACTCTAAGCTCTATAAGGAGCTCGGAGCAAAACACGGCGTAGTGACTATTAGAATGATTAGACCAGACACTAACATGAAGGTGAAGTTGACGGGAAAAGTGGATATCGATGAGAATATACCTGATGGTGAAGTGCGGGTTAACCTTACTAAACTAATAGATATAACTGGACTCCAGGAGATTGAGGGGGAAATATTCAGGGCTAGAGCGTGGCAAGTTAGAGTAAACGATGAGAGAACAAGTACTTTTATTGGACTAAAAATAGGCGACGAAGTAGACGGCTCAATTCTGGGCTTGAAAGGCGTAAAGCTAATTATAACTGGAGGTAGCGATATAAGCGGCTTTCCAATGAGACCAGACATAGCAGGGCCTTTAAAGAAGAGGGCTCTCCTGCCTGATCCACCAGGCTTTCACCCACGCGAAGACGGTGAACGCAGAAGGAAAATGGTTAGAGGTAACACCATAGCGCCAGACATAGTGCAAATAAACACCAAGATAAAATACTAATTAATCTCCCATTTCAATCACTGCAAATTAGTTGCTGTTTAAACCAGTAGGGTGTACTATTTGAAGCTCCCACAGCCGGAAATCAACATTGGCGTAGTAGGCCACGTAGACCACGGCAAAACAACTCTAGTCCAGGCTTTAACGGGAATTTGGACTGCTAGACACAGCATGGAAATTGAGAGGGGAATGACCATATTCCTCGGCTACGCCGACGGGAACATTGCTTACTGTGAAACTCTAAGTCCTCCTGACGCCTATACAACTGAGCTGACTTGCCCAGACGGCTCAGAGGCGAAACTGATACGCAGAGTAAGCTACGTTGACGCGCCCGGACACGAGGCCTACATGACTACAATGCTTAGCGGGGCAATGGTAATTGACACCGCAATACTAGTCATAGCCGCTAACGAGCCGTGTCCTCAGCCACAGACAATTGAGCACTTAATGGCCCTTGAAATACTAGGAGTAAAGAACATTATTATCGCCCAGAACAAGGTAGACGTTGTATCTAGGGATAAAGCGCTGAAGAACTACGAGGACATAAAGAAGTTCGTTAAGGAGACTGCCGCGGAGAACGCGCCAATAATACCTGTGAGCGCCCTACATAAAGTCAACATTGACGTTATTCTAGAGGCTCTACACAAGCTTGTTCCTAAACCCAGTAGAAACCTCGACGCACCGCCAATAATGTACGTCCTGAGAAGCTTTGATATTAACAGGCCTGGAACACGCTATGATGAGATTCAGGGAGGCGTGATCGGCGGGACAATAATACAGGGAGTTCTCCGAGTAGGAGATGAGATAAAAATCATGCCTGGAGTAAAAAAGCCCAAGGAGACCACTAAAGCGTCTTCATACGAGCTCGCGCCAATCACAACAACAATTGAGGAAATGCGGTTTGGTGAATACCAGGTTGATGAGGCAAAGCCGGGAGGGCTTGTCGCGCTTAGAACAACTATAGATCCATCCCTCACGAAGGCTAATCAGCTAGCCGGCTCAATTGTCGTAAAGGCTGACTACGAAATACCAGTTGCGAGGAGAGTAGAGATCTCGTACAACACCCTCAGCAGAGTCGTCGATGTGAGGGGTCAGCAGGCTAAGCTCCCGCCACTACAAGCCGGCGAGAGAGTAGTCGTGGCTATTGGGCCGGCTACTAGAATAGCCACTGTTAAGAGTACTAGTAAGGACAGAGTTGAACTAGAACTCGAAATGCCCATTGCAACGTGGAAGGGTACTAGAGTAGCCATTGGGAGACGCGTATTAGCTAGGTGGAGGCTTGCAGGGTGGGGTTTTGTCGAGGAACTCTACGAGTAGGAGGCCGCTCGTAGTACTAGACACAAATATGTTAATGCTAGCTGCTAGTGGTATACGAGTTTTTGAGCAAATAGAGGAAGAGCTCGAGTCAAAACCCGAATTCGTGGTTTTAAGACCGGTTTACGAGGAGCTCGTGAAAATAGCCACGCAGTCTAAGGGTATTACTGCGAAGAGAGCTCGCTTAGCACTCAAGCTAGTTGAGCAGTACTGCGTAGTCGTCGACTACGCGTTAAAGCCTGACGAAAGCGTTGATGACGCTATTATTAACTTCGCTACTCAGAACCGCGCTATAGTCGCAACAAACGATAGGGACTTGCGCAGAAGACTCAAGCAATCGGGAGTCGGAGAAGCCTACTTTAGAGAGGAAGCCAGGAGAGTAAAGGTTGAAGGGTACGCTTATTAGTTATTTAAGCATCCTCATGTAAATAGAGATTATCCGTAGTTTAACATAGTGAGTATTCATGAGAGTGAATACAACATGTTTATGCTAGTAAAAGCGAGAGACGTTATTAGAATACCTCCGAGTAAGTTCACAAAGCCACTAGAGAATATCGTGCTCGAGGAGTTGAGAGCAAAATACGAGAACATTCTAGTGTACATTGAGGACTCCTCGAGGAACACTAGACATCTAGGCGTGGTGGTGACAATCATCGGCGCTAAAGCCGACCCTCTAGGAGTAATCATACCTGGTGATGGCGCCTCATATCACAATGTAGAGTTCGAGTTTATAGCTTTCTCTCCATTTTTAAAGGAGATTGTTGAGGGAGAAGTCGCCTCGGTGACGAGGTCCGGCCTCTACGTCAACTTAGGCGTTATTGACGGCTTTATACATATAAATCAAGTCGCCGACGAACACGTCTCCTTCGACCCGGCTACAGGCTCACTACTACTAGAGGAGAGTAGGAGGCGAATTGAAAGAGGCGATGTTGTGAGGGCTAGAGTCTACACTACGGGTATTCTACCAGGTAAGGGGATAAGAATACACATGACAATGAGGCAGCCTGGCCTGGGGAAAGTAGATTGGATCAGGGAGAAGAAGTCTAAGGGCTAGAGAGAAATGCTTTTATTCAACCAACAACTTAGACCTTCTACAGCGTGATCGGTTTGAGCACTAGGAAAAAGGGAATACAGTTTAAAGCTTGTGTGTCTTGTAGGACACTAGTTGATAGAGAGGCGCAAGTGTGCCCAAACTGTGGTTCAAAGGAGTTCACTGAGGACTGGAGCGGGATCATAATAGCGATAGAGCCTGAGAGCTCAGAGCTGGCGAGGACGCTGAACATTACTGGTAAGGGGAGATACGCTGTTAAACTCGAGTAAAACCTCTCTAACGTTACCTGCTCTCACACTGCCCACTCAGTTTCGAAAGCACTTGGCAAAACCTCAAGGAACACTATACGTTAATCCAAATCGTGGAGATGTTTTTGGCTTAGAGGCAACAGTATCTGTGGGGGATGTTGTTTCGGCGAGACACAGAGCTACAGTTAGAATAGTTGACTATAAAAGCATGAGGAGAGCCTACGCCGACTTAGCCGTGAGGAGTACTGAGGAGACTAGAGTAGTCGTAAACCCGCCGGGCTCACTCAGCTTAAACGCGTCTACTGTAGCCGGGAGAGCTAGAAGCGGGTTTATTCGAGTAATTGGAGAAGAAGACTTACTCGTAATACCCCACTTAGCCCGGAGAGACAGGTCTAGTGTTCTATATGGACAGCCTGGAGTTGGCGTTGTAAAACTCGAGTCAAACGTGGTTTTGGCTTTAAAAATACTTAAAATACTTAAACCTACAGTGGTCTCATACAAGCTGGGTGAAATTTGTGAGTAGACACGTAAGGCTACTAGACAAGTACGACTGCGAAGTGGTAAAAGACCAGTACAATCCGCTAATTAAGAGGAGAGAAGTAGTACTGAACGTATTTCACGGTAACGAGGGCACACCCAACAGGGGCCTACTAAAGAAAGCCATAGCTAGTTACTACAACGTTGACGTAAACCTCGTTTTTATTCGCTCTGTTAAAACAGAGTATGGTATGGGTGTAAGTAGAGTAGAAGCACATATTTACGAGAACCCGGAACGAGCTAAGGCATTTGAACCAGAATACATTAGAAAGAGGGATGAGGAATCCCTTTCAAAACTATCTCAAACACCCACATCAGCCCAGTAGGTGATTAGCCGTGCCTTATATTCACAGACTATACGAGGTCGACGCGAATAACTGGTCAATTAAGAGGAAGAATAAGGTTTGCCCTAAGTGCGGGTCTTTCATGGCCTTTCACAAGCAGCCTGTTCCGAGATGGCACTGTGGCAAGTGCAACTATGTTGAATACGCGAAGTAGAAGCGCTAATTAACCAGTATCTACAAGGATTTTAAGTGATGCTGAGAGGTCGGCAATTCCAAATCCCAGTTCAAATCCCCCCTGTAAAAGACCACTTAATTGTTCTTGGAATAGAGTCGACAAGTCACACTTTTGGAGTAGGCATAATAGAGCTTAACAACCACTCTGTACGAGTACTCGCGAATGTTTCAAGTCAGTACAAGCCCGTGAAGGGTGGAATACACCCAAGTGAAGCCTCTCAACACCACGTTAACGTAGCACACAGTGTAGTTAAGAAGGCGCTAGACGATGCTGGTGTCGACGTAAAAAGCGTAAATGCGGTGGCAGTTGCAGTTGGACCTGGACTAGGGCCTTGTCTCAGAGTAGGGGCTACACTTGCGAGGTTCATTTCAGCCTACTGGAATAAGCCACTAGTAGCTGTTAATCACGCCGTCGCACACATAGAGATCGGGAAGTTAGTGAGCGGCATGGTGGATCCCTTAGTAGTATATATTTCAGGGGGCAACACTCTCGTGGCTATTCAGAGAGACAAGAAGTACAGGGTACTGGGGGAAACGCTTGATATACCGCTTGGAAACCTACTAGATACTTTTGCCCGCGAAGTTGGACTAGCCCCACCATACGTGGTTAGCGGTAAACACGCAGTTGACGTATGCGCGGAGTGGAGTAGCGAGTTCACACCATTACCCTTCACGGTAAAGGGCTCCGACCTCAGCTTTTCAGGGCTATTAACAGCTGCTTTGAGAATGGCTAGAGAATCAAAAGGGGATAGAGCACTTCTAGGTAAGATCTGTAATAGCCTGAGAGAGACTGTTTTTAACATGTTAATAGAGGTTACTGAGAGAAGCTTAATGCTCACTGGTAAAAAAGAAATCCTACTAGTAGGAGGCGTTGCGTCTAACACTACACTCAGAGAAAAATTTAAGGTTCTAGCAGAATTCTACGGTTGCAGGTACTACGGCACACCACCAGAAATAGCTGGAGACAACGGCTTAATGATCGCCTATACTGGTTTACTCTCATACCTCTACGGGAGGACTACTAGGCCCGAAGACCTCACCGTGAAGCAGCGATTTAGACTCGACGAGGAGACATACCCATGGCTACCCTAACACCCACCCTAATCGGTAGAGGCGCTGAAGCCGAGATTTACTCAGGGGATTTTCTAGGCCTCAAAGTCGTAGTTAAGAAGAGAGTAAGTAAGCCATTCAGAGACCCCATATATAACAGGGTCTTTATCGAGTCAAGGACTCGAACAGAGGCTAAAATACTCTCAGAGCTCTACTTAGCAGGTCTCCCGGTTCCACCAGTGTTTCTCGTAGACGAGGAGGCTGGGGTTATTGTAATGGGGTATGTAGAGGGCTCGAGACTCTCAGATGTGCTGGGAGGACTAGCTGAGAGCAGTATTAAGAAGATAGGGTGGAGCATTGGAAAGTACGCCGCACTAATGCACAATAAGGGAGTGTATCACGGAGACTACACGCTCGCAAATATCATATTAACATCTAGCGAAGACTTAGTAATAATAGACTTTGGGCTAGCCGGGTACAGCAACGACATAGAGGAGTACGCTATAGACCTTCACCTTATGAGTAGAAGTGCTGAGGCAATGTACCCTGAGCTCGCCGGGGTCTTTACGAGGTCTGTTTTCGAGGGGTATTTAGAGTACAGTGAAGTAGGAGGAGACAGCGTTATTAAAAAAGTGAGAGAAATACGAGCTCGAGGCAGGTACATTGAGAGAGAAGTGCGTAAAGCTGTTTTAAGGGAGAAGTACGTTGACTAGGAGAATATGCTTTGTCACTGGAAACCGATACAAGTTCGAGGAAGTCTCTGAGATCACTAGGCGTTTTAACATTGAGCTCGAGCTGTGTAGTGTGCCGAAACTAGAGGTTCAAGGTGAGAGCCTACTAGAAATAGTCTTTAAATCCGCTATACTCGCGTACTTCTTCACTAATCGACCAGTCTTAGTAGAGGACGCTGGGCTTTTCATAAAGGCTCTAAATGGGTTTCCGGGCCCATACAGTAGTTACGTTTACAAGACAATCGGGTTGACAGGCGTGCTTAAACTTCTCGAAAAAGCGGAGAACAGAGAAGCGTGTTTCAGATCTGCAGCTGCTCTCGCCTATGATAGAGGCGTCATTACGGGGGAGGGAGAGGTCTGCGGGTACATTGTAGAAACCCCTAGGGGTACGAGGGGCTTTGGCTTCGACCCTATTTTCACACCTCATGGAGAGGCAAAAACTTTCGCTGAAATGAGCTTAGAGGAGAAGAACAGAGTTAGCCACAGGGCTAAATCCGTGAGCCTTGTTCTCTCAAAGTATATCGAGCATGCCCAAACCGCGCTTAGTAATTTTTAAAGGGTGTGTTTAATGTATTGTGTATTAGCACGGTGAAGAGTGTTGAACAAGAAGCGCGATAAGGGCCAGTCACACTCTACAAGGCCTGCGCGAGCTGGGCCGCCGCGGTGGTTAAAACTAGACTTAAGCCCGAGCGACATAGAGCAACTAGTAGTTGAATTAGCTAAGAAGGGTTATCCACCATCAATGATTGGTATTATACTTAGAGATCAGTACGGAATACCCCTATTAAAGCAAGTTATAGGTAAGAAAGTAGAGGATGTTCTCGAAAAACACGGGATTAAAACAGTTATTCCCGAAGACCTATTTAATTTAATAAAGAAAGCTGTTAATCTACGTAGACACTTATATGAGCACCCAAAGGACTACCACAGTCAGCGGGGCTTAATTGAAATAGAGTCTAAAATACACAGGCTTGTAAAGTACTATAAGAGAATGGGAAAGCTACCACCAGACTGGAAATACGACCCGGAAGCCGCAAAGCTAATTATAACAACTGGGCTTTACAGGTTCTCATAGTATTTTGGCTCAATATGTTTAATATAGTAAGTGGAAATTATACGCAACTCGGTGTGTAATATACTTGGCTGAAGACAAGTTCACGAGCTTTATAGAGTCTTATAGGAGCTTTACGGTAATCCCTGACACATCTATTGACTCACTAATCTCAGCTGGTATTCTCCTCAAGAACTTAATTGAGCACGGCTGGGATGTAAGGGTTAATTTAGACCCCAAAGTGATTATTGACTACCCTAATGACCCAGCTATACTCATAAACCTCAAACCCATTAATGAGCAACGACACCTCCCTATTGAGACAACGAGAACGAGTTCAGTTACAGCAATTCTAGTAAACATCCTCGAGAAGAGTATTGGTGGAGTCAGCAAGTGGGACAAAATACTCGCTATTCTCTCTGGGCTTTACCGTGGATACTACGACTTCAAGGGAGGAGGTTTTAAGGGCGCTGAGGACTCTATTTTACGCGAACTCGAATCGCAGAGAGTAGTGTCAGAGATAGTTGGACTTAGAGCGTGGGGCTCTAAGAGAAAAAGCCTAGTAACAGCACTCACTAGGACACTAGTCCCCTTTATACCTGGAATTACAGGTAACCCTGAAAACGCCTCTAAGTTGATTAGCGAGGTGTATGGAGTTAGTGAACCCTTATCAGTTAGACAGAAAGAGGTGACCAGCGAAGACGAGGTGAAAAGGGTTTCTGAGCTAGTTAAGAGAATATCTGAGTTATCGCGGACTTACGCTAAGAGAGACCTTCAGCTTCAATTAAAACTAGTAGGAGACTTCTACGTGCAGTTACAAGAACACAGCGTCGCCTTGGAGCTTGAAGCGCACGAGTCTATTGGAGGTCTAATGGTCTATGAGAGCTCGTGTAGAGACTGTGTACTTGACATTGTACTCCTACCACTAAGTGTCGACATTTTACCACAAGTTCTCGCAATTAGTAATAACATTCTAGACTACATAGCAGTATTCCTCTCTAATCAAATAGTGGAGTTTCTAAGTAGTAATGGGAGAGTATTTGAGTGCGATGAGAACTTACAGCGACCAGACATAATTGTAGATATTCTCCTCTATCACGACTTAATACCCGAGAAAGACCCGGTGAGATTCCTGTGCAATGGCGAGGAAGTGTCTGTCTTAAGAGAGCTTTTAAGAGTAAGTGTAAAACCCGAGGAGGCGTACGCAAAGTGCATGGAGAATCAACTGTGCAGAGTACAGTAGAAGCCATACTGAGCATTAGTAATGATTGCAGAGTTGTCGAGTCCATTATGAAGTCCCTCACGCCCGATAACCGCGTAGTAGTGAGGAACATGACGATCACCGAGCTACTCGAGAAAGCAGAGAACGACAATTGCACCTACACAGTGAAAGTAGCTGTTTACGTAGACAGTTTAGTTGAGGCCTTAAAGAAGACTAGATCAACTCTTAATGATTTACTGTTAGCTCTTAAAGTAGATCTAAGTGTACTGAGCCTTTGAAGACTTAATAAGCCTTAAAATACTTAAAGAGAATCCGTTAGATAGGGTGTTCAGCTACTTGTCTACTAGGGTCGTTAAAGATAAGTGGAAAATGAAGAAGTGGTATGAGGTCTTAGCACCGGAGATGTTTAACAATATTAGCTTGGGGACTATTCCAGCTGACGACCCGGACAAGCTAATAGGGAGAGTTCTCGAGACTACACTGTATGATATTACAGGCGACATTTCACAAGTTCACGTTAAACTCTACTTTCAGATTATTAAAGTAGAGGGGGATAAAGCATACACGAGATTTAAGGGACACGAGCTAGCCAGGGACTACATGAGGAGCTTAATTAGGAGGAAGAGTAGCAAGATACAGGGAATATTCGACATTACGACAAAAGACAGCTACGTGTTGAGAACGACTATTGTGGCCTTAACAAGCTATAGATGTAAGAGTAGCCAGAAGAGGGCAATTAGGAGAATTATGCGTGACTACATTTTAAACAAAGCACCTAGTCTCACTCTAGCCGAGTTGATCTCAGAGATCTTCAGCTACAAGATCTCTAGTGAAATAACAGAGCTCGCGAGGAAGATCTACCCAATTAGGAGAGTAGAAGTATACAAGACAAAACTGCTCATGGTTCCAACACCCGAGGGGCCTAAACCAGCAGTAGTGATCTCACCCATACAGCTACGTAAAACTACAACTACAAAGTAAGTATAAACACGCTCTGCATTTTTAACTACGTAGCTACGTACCTTAAATCAAGACAAGTAAGATTTACTCTGAGTGCACATGGTTTAAATTAGGTGATTTCTTGCCACTAAAGGCGATTGTACTCGCAGCGGGTGAGGGGACCAGGCTTAGACCGATAACGGAGACGAGGCCGAAGGCGCTAATACCAGTTCTATGTAAGCCTATAGTACACTGGCACGTAGAGAATCTTCTCAGCGTAGTAGACGAGGTCATTGTTGTCGTCGGGTACAAGTCTGATCTCGTAGCCGGATACCTCAATTCTCACGGTTTTAATAGCAGAGTTAGATACGTTAAACAAGAGAGGTTGCTGGGAACCGGCGATGCTGTTTTAGAGGCAATTAAAGTACTAGACCCCGACGACGAAGTAGTAATCACTTACTCCGATGTCTTCTTAGAAGACTGGGGGGTCTTTAAGAGTCTGAGCGCGATTAGCGACAACGTTATTGTTGGAGTAAGAGTTCCCAATCCAAGAGACTATGGCGTTCTAGTAGCTGAGGGGGGCAGGTTAAAGTATATTGTTGAGAAGCCCGAGCACCCAGAGTCGAATATAGTAAACGCTGGAATATACAAGCTTAGAGTTAAAGACATTATTAGTAACAGCAATGTTCCACTAAGCCCAAGGGGTGAAGTAGAGCTCACGAGTATTGTCAGTAACATAGCTAGTAGTGGCACTGTGAGAGTCTACGAGTACAGTGGAAAGTGGATTGATATTGGTAAGCCGTGGCACATACTCGAAGCCAACAAGACAGCACTATTAAACATAACTAGGACAATAAAGGGCAGAGTTGAGAATCCAGTGTACATTGAGGGCAACGTGCACATAGAAGATGGCGCGGTGGTAAAACCCTTTACCGTGATAGAGGGCCCAGTATATATTGGGAGAGGAGCTGTTATTGGCCCACATTCTTATATTAGACCTTGGAGCGTGATATGTGATAACGCTAGAATAGGTTTCTCCGTAGAGGTCAAAGAGAGCGTTGTAATGGAAAATGTGCACGCATCTCACTTAGCGTACATAGGTGACAGTATAGTCTGCGAGGGCGTTAATCTAGGTGCCGGAACTATTCTCGCAAACCTCAGATTTGACGAGAGGCCCGTAAAAATGCTCATTAAGGGAGTACTCGAGGACACGGGGAGAGTTAAACTAGGAAGTGTTATTGGCGCACACGTGAGGACTGGTGTAAATGTCTCTATAATGCCTGGCGTCAAGATCGGCTCATACAGCTGGATACTTCCAGGCACAGTCGTCTATAGAGATGTCCCATCAAACACTATATACCCCCAGCACAATAAATCTTAGTGTAGAATGCTGTTAACTGGTGGTGGACTTGTCATACGAGTTCGACGTAGAGGAGTTCAAGAAGAAGTTCCCTAAACTAGCAGAGGAGATATTTAGTAATAAAACCAAGCAACTCGCATTGAGAGTAGAGAGCGGCTTCTCAGACCCCTGGAGGAACTATGTACCCACAGTCGTCGACTACATAACGAGGTGTAAGAGCGTAGAGGAGGCTATTAGAGTAGTAGACTACTTAGCTGGTAGAGGAGAGCTAACCAGTGAAGAAGCAGAGGAGTTAAAGAAGATCCTGCTTACTAAAGGCTTAGAGTTCTTTGGTAGGAGAAAGGAACCTGACTACTACTACCGAGAAGCTAAGAGATACTGGAGCCTTATGCGGAAGCGAATGGCTCAAAAACTCGAAGAACAAGACTCTACTTAACGTGAGAGAGTAGATACTATTTTCACGACGTCGTCGTCTGCCAACACGTAGCTCTCTCCAACACGCCTTCTCCTCTTAGCGTCAATAGCGTAGAGAAATCCCTCTCCTAGAGCTGTGTGTATTGAGTACGCGAGCTCTCTAATTGTTGTTCCACGCTCAACGAGGTACGCGTCTGGTAGAACGTTTCCGCTGTGATCACTCAGCCTGCTCTCATCCGCCACCGGGTAAACAGCTATTAGTTTTAACTTGTCGAAGACAGCCCTTCTCAGTAGCTCTTGAACTCCGGTTGACCCATGGGGCTTTAAGACGCTTTCCCTGATCATCTCGAGCACTTTAAGTTGCTCTCTCGTGAGCGCCGCGGGATCCCTAATCTCGAAGTCAGCGTCGCCAGGAACGTAGTCTACTAGACCAGTCTGTGAGGCCTTTCTAATAATGAGCTCTGCTAAGGCGCTGACAGGCACCACGTTCTCTTCTCCAAGCTCTCCTATGAGCCTCTTTACATTATCCTTAGCCTCGGGGAAATCCGCTTTATTAGCGGCTACTATAATTGGCTTTGAGACCTCTCTGAGCTTAAGGGAGAACTCTACTACGTCGCTTAGACTCCAGTTCTTAGGGTGCTTAGAGTCCAGTCCCGCTTGCCTTATAGCGTCAATTACATGTGCTCTCTTTACATTTAACCCAGATATGTTCTGGTAGATAACCTCGACGGGGTTTTGAGCTGTTACAATTGTTCTCGATATCTTATTCTCCCATATTCTCACAATAACGTTCTTAAACCACTCATTAATCTCGAAGAGTATACTCTTAGCCTCTTCAACGGGATCCGCCGACCCGGGTTTAACCCTATTTCCATCAAGATCCGTTGAGCCAGCCGCGTCGACAACGTGAATAAGCACATCTGCCTGTCTCAAGTCATCCATAAACTTGTTTCCGAGACCTCTCCCTCTGTGCGCACCAGGAACAAGCCCTGCGACGTCCATTACTTTTACTGGTATGAATCTAAACCCCTTAACGCAGAATCCTGTTCTGGGATTGCAGCCTGTGAGTCCCAGCTCAACGTGAACACACCTCTTCTTCACATACGCCACTCCAATATTAGGCTCTATAGTCGTGAACGGGTGATCTGCTATTTTCACCGGAATCATCGTCATTGCGGAGAATAGAGTCGACTTTCCAACATTGGTTTTACCCACAATGCCAATAATCCTCTCAGGTACCGGCACTGTATAGCACACCCACACTTACACTTCTATATAAACCCCTAGCACATCTTTAAGTATACCGGCACTGAGACGGTGCTTTAAATTGGCTAAGAGCATGTACCACTACTTAGCCCTGACATGGAGGGAGATCTATAGAGGAGAGCTCAGAGAACTACTTAGAAAAAGGCTAATTGAGTGGAGGAGAGAACCAACAGTCACCAGGATCGAGAAGCCGAGTAGACTAGATAGGGCTAGAGCACTGGGATACAAAGCTAAAATAGGCTTCATAGTCGTCCGTGTGCGCGTAAGGAAGGGAGGGCAGAGGAAACCCAGACCGAGAAGTGGCCGTAGACCCAAGAGAATGGGTGTGTACGGCTACGCTCCAGCGAAGAGCCTGAGACTAATAGCTGAAGAAAGAGCGGCGAGAAAGTACAGGAACCTAGAAGTGCTAAACAGCTACTACGTAGGCGAAGACGGTAAGTACAAGTGGTTTGAAGTTATACTCGTAGACCCGCACCACCCCTCAGTATGCAGAGACCCGGAAGTTAAGTGGATATGTGAACCACAGAACAGAGGAAGAGTATTTAGAGGATTAACAAGTGCGGGCAAGAAGATGAGAGGGCTGAGAAAGAGCAGGGGGCTCAGGGGTACTGTGTACTACAAGTGGAAGAAGAAGCAGAGCGAGCGTGAATTAAAGAAGAGGCACGAGGCTAGTAGAGGGGCACGTGAACATTGGCAAGTAGCAGAAAAGCTGAGAGAAGAGAAGTAGAGGTCTCCTGCGTCGAGATCACTGCTCTATGTCACGCCACAGAGGATTGTACGCGAGTAGAGTACTCGATGAAAACTCTTCTCCCAGAGGACTTACGGCCGAAGATGGCTCCTACTGTAAAGTACGAGAAGGGCTACTTTGGAAACCCTATTGCAGTGTTATCTATTAGAGTTGATGATCCCTCCATAGTCTCGACAATAGTGAAGTACGTAGCTAGTAGACTAGATGAGGGCGAGAAGAGAATACTTAAAATAACCAGTGGACTACGCTACGATCCAGGTGATAGGAAATTCACCATAAGATTCTCTAAGCAAAGCCTCCTTCAAAACAAGCTTCAGATACTAGACACAGATGACGTCGTCAAGTTTACTATTTACTTGAAAAACATTAAGAAACAGAGAGAAGTAGACGAGTTTTTGAGAAGCACGGGTTTAATAGCATAAGCGAATATTTAACTATCCACACACTAGACTGTTCTAGGCGAGAGGCACTACGCTGGGTGCTACCGTATTGGAGCGCTTTTTTGCAGATATACACGCTGTTACGTGCAGTAGAGAAGTCCTCCAATTACACTACAAACTCGGCTATACTCACGTGGCTTGCCTAGAGAGGCGATTAGAGCGCGGATCAGATCTCGTGGGTATTAGTGTTGTGAACAAGGTTGTTATAAATGCCAGTAGCGTGAGCGACTTAAAGATCGACCTTGGGAGAATCGAGTACAAGAGTACTATTGTCACTGTACACCCGGAGACCACCGAGGTAGCTCGGTGGTGTACTCACGATAGTAGAGTAGACACTATTCTACTGACTCCTCGTAATATCCAGGTGTTTGATAAAGGCCAATTCAATGTTATGAAGTACTATGACAAGCCACTAGAAGTGCTTGTACCACACTTACTCTACAGTAGTAGTGATGTTAAAAGTCAATTCTACAGGAAGCTAAATATGCTATTAAGGTGGAAAGTTGGTTTCGTACTGGGTACTTACACTAAAGGCCCCTTCGACCTAGTACACCCAGTTGTAGTTGTAAAAGCTATGAAAACACTATATGATCTACCTGAGCGGGCAACGATACTGGCACTAACAAATACTCCTAGGCAACTCATAGATCGAAAGAGAGTTAACTTATAGGTGAGTACTGAGTTGATAGACGCTCTCTTATCTATCCTCTTAGGTTTAATGCTACTGGCTACTCTTATGTTAATACGTGTTCTCTTAAAGCTCAACAAACTCGTCAAGGTCTACACTAGTATTTTAAGAGTCCGCGAGAGTGAACTAGTTGTCAAAAAACTTAGAAAAAGATACGTTGTCTTTACAGCTATATGTGAAGAGAAAGTTAAGTTTGAGGACCTCGCAGAGGCTGTTTCAAGTAAATTTAGAGAGCTATTTAGTGAAAGCACCTATTATAAGGCCTCACCACAACTAGTATTTTTCGACGAGAACACTCAGAGAGGAGTCTACAGGGTGACACACGTTTACTTAGATCACTTCATAGCCGCACTCGGACTCGTGAAGAAAATTAGAGATAAGAACTGCATAGTTATACCACTGAGAACAACGGGTACATTGAAAAAAGCCAGGGAGTTAACTAGAAAACTAAGATTTTAAGGACAAGTGGAGAAATAGCTATAATTAGTGATGAAGCCGTCCCAGAATGAGTGGTGATTACTTCGCGACGAGCTGATAGCGACTACTACTCACATTTACGCTATCTCCTAGTTCCACAACTCTCCAGTCTAGAATTTCGTAGTATGATCTAACAGTGTCGTCTCCAACTACTAGATCAGGGCTCGCACCGTCCTCTAAAACAACCTCTACAATCCTCCCTTTAACTCTAACACCTTTAACTCCATTAATTCTAAACAAGTGTGGAACTATTGTAGCAATGCAATTAGCACACCCCTTACTCCTCACCGCTAAAATCAACTTCTTCATATAAACCCTCCTCTCACGTGACTACAGAGAAGGGGAATAAACGTGATAACTGTGCGGGGGGTGGGATTTGAACCCACGCAGGCCTACGCCAGCGGATCTTAAGTCCGCCCCCTTTGACCAGGCTCGGGCACCCCCGCTTTCCTATGATTAATTTCAATAGTAGGGGTTTAAATAGGGTGCTTTGAGTATGTTAAGTGTTCAGAGAAACTGTTTTATTATCCCGGAGCACTTTTAAATACACTATGCTTAGAGGGAGTAGAGGCTAGAGGTGTGACTTGTGAGTCTTCCAATGATGGCTGCGTACGACAGGGCAATTACGATATTCGCGCCTGACGGTAGAATATATCAGGTAGAGTACGCGTTTGAGACAGTGAGGAGAGGCTGGACTAGTCTTGGAATAAAAACTGCGAGTACAAGCGTGATCGCCGCTGAGAAGCGTAAGGTCATACCGCTAGCCGACGAGAAGAGCGTGAGGAAGATATTCAAAGTAGACGATCACGTGGGTGCGACTTACGCTGGCATGGCTGGAGACGGGAGAGTACTGCTAGACTACGCTACTCAGCAATCCCTCTATTACAGGCTACTCTACGATGAGCCGGTGTCAGTAGAGTACTTAGTTAAACTCGTCTGCGATGTAAAACAAGTGTACACACAGCACGCCGGCGTGAGGCCCTTTGGCGTTGCAATAATATTCGCCGGTGTTGATGAGAGAGGCGTACACCTTTACATGACGGAGCCTAGTGGAAACTACATAGGCTACTACGCCGTGGCTATAGGCGAGAAAGGCAACGTAGTTCAGGACTTCCTAGAGAAGAACTACAAGTACGACCTTAACACCAGGGAGACTATTAAGCTCGCGATTCAGGCAATAACGAGTATTGTTGAAAACAAACCATACGAGAACTTCATTGAAGTTGGCTACGTGGATAAGGAGACTAGGAAGTTTAAGTTACTAAGCGAGAGCGAAATTAGAGAATACATTGAAGAACTCGTGCGCGAAGGCAAGATAAAAGCTTAAAGATTGCTTTTTAATTTAGACGTATAGTGTGCGCAGTTAGACGCAGATTGAATCAGTTAGGTGTGGTTTTTAATTAAGGGGGTGCTTGAACTTTGAGTGAAAAGTACGTTATTGCTAAATACGAAGCTGGGGGACACAGATTCGAGATCCTCGTAAACCCCGACTTGGCTATTAAGCTTAAGGAGGGCAAATCCGTAAGTATTGACGACGTCCTCGTCAGCGACTTCATATACAAAGACGCTAAAAAGGGATTAAAGGCCTCGCCGGAGGCTATGCGAGAAGTCTTCGGAACAGACGACCCCAGGACAGTGGCGCTAGAGATTATTAAGCGAGGAGAGATCCAGCTAACTGCAGAACAGAGGAGAAGACTTATTGAGGAGAAGAGAGCACAAGTACTCAACTTGATCGCGAAGAACGCTATTGACCCTAAAACCAAGTTGCCTATACCAATTAAGAGACTAGAATTAGCACTAGAACAGGCTAGAATAAACATAGACCCCTTTAAGCCCGCTGAGCAGCAACTTGAAGATATTGTGTCAAAATTAGCGAAGGTTGTGCCAATAAAGATCGCGCGAGCATACGTCATCGTGAAGCTACCGCCTGAGCACGCTAGTAGGGGTTTAAAAACTCTGCAGTCAATGGGGTCTATTAAGAAGACCACGTGGCTGAGTGACGGTAGTTTACAAGTTGAGCTTGAAATACCAGCTGGTCTCCAGCAGGAGTT
>JAJHQQ010000021.1 GCA_020833245.1 Desulfurococcaceae archaeon | reverse complement strand
AACATACTGCTCTTTGCCCTCCCCTACTTTACTAAGAGCCATGTCTTAGAGCTCCTCGCTTTAGCCTCGCTAATTGGTAGTATTTCATCTAATATCCTCGGGTCATCTATATCAGCAATGTTAACCCTAATACTACCCGTAGAAGTGAGAGGTAGAGCTATAGGTATTCAGAGAATACTAGACAATATAGGCGCATCTATAGCCTCAATTATTGCTGGTTTACTCTACACTAGTCTTGGACCAGGACAAGCACTAGTTATTTCAGGCTTAGTGGGGCTTGTCAGCACAATGTACTTGTACGCTCTGGTCAGGGATAAGTGAATAGTATTATGAGAACTGAGGAGACGCAGACAGCTAGCTGTAATCCAGCAATAAAGTATACAACGTCTAACTCGCGGCAAGAGCCCTTAATAGCCCTCACAGCTTTCATAGCTAAGTGCGTTACACTATAGGACTTGTTATATGGTGGTAGTAGAGTCCCATCACTCAGTACTCTCGCATAGTTCTCCTTGTAGACTCCATGGTATAATCCACGCAGAAATAGCAGTAGCTCTAAGAAGTACAGTGTAAAGGAGAGCACAGCGTACTTCTCCATATCCCAGTATACTGCTAGTGAGGCGTAAAATGCTCCTAGACCATATGTAAACGAGTTACCGGGGAATACCTTAGCGGGGTATCTATTGTACCACGCGTAGAAGATCAGTATTGAGGCGATCACGGGAAGCGAGACATAGATGACTTCGTAAATACCCTTAATAAAGGCTAGAGTAGAGATCATTGAGAGCAGGACTAGTCCCTGGAGAGCCTCTAGTCCATTATAGCCAGCAATCATGTTAAACGCATTACTCGCACCGACAATGCCCACTGGGACTACTAGCACAGAGTACAGTAAGCCTAAGTCTACTACACCTACAAGTGGTAACTCAACTCTGGTCTTACCAGCCTTAACAGCCACTAGTGGTAGACTTATAGGTATTGTGAACAAGACTCTAGCAATAGGTGAAATACCCTTCTTCCAGCCGAGTGAGTCGTCAATATACCCTATTAAACCAGCTAGTAGTAGAGTAGTAATTATTGAGAGTAGTGGTATAGGCCCCTTGACTCCATCAATATACGTGTCTAAGGCCACATAGCATAGTAGTCCAAAAACAGAGGAGAGTATAACCCAGAGCCCACCACCCTCAACAGCGTAGTATTCACCAGGCTTATTCATATCTCGACCTTTAAACCCAAGCTCCATGCCTACCCTTAGCCACCACTTCAGCGTATACTTGGCTATTGTAGCTGAGACTAGTATTGGCACGGCTACTTTAACAAGATCAATTGTCTCCATGCTCCTCAACCCATGGAGTATTAAATATGGAGTGTATTTCGTGAGCCCTGGTCTCACCTATACCCTCTACGCTCATGAGCTCGTAAATAGAGGCGTTTGCAAGTGCTCTTAGAGTTTTAAACTTCGCGAGGAGCTTCCTCGCGAGTACTGGTCCAGCAACACCCTCAGCGACGTAAAGTATTCTCTCATTTAAACTCACAGGTTTCTTCTCGACTCTCATCCTAATAACACGCTTCTCACCTTGCTTACTCAGGCTCTTAGCCTTAGTAGCAATCCACTTTACTGTAGCCTCTTTGTGCGGTGTGAAGAGAACTGGTATATTCATGTCTAGTATTAACGTGTCTAGTATTCTCAAAATAGACTGTATTCTCCACTCTCTACGCTTCTCCAGCACGCTGAGATCCCCTTCAACCACGACTAGTGGTATGTGGCCATCACGCTCAGCGGCCTCAAGCAGTAGTCTGCTCTGATCCCATATTCTGTTGTCTCTAATACTATTAGCTAAGTCGTCAACGGTTTTTCTCTCAACTAGAATACTCCTCCTCCCCTGTGGCGCGATGATCAAGAAGTCCCCTACGGGCAACTCCTTAACAGCCACTCTGATCCCAGCGCGTGTTAACATAGTCTTAAACTCGGGGTGTTTAGAGTCTTCTCTGCTATCTATAATAACGTCTACTGGTACTAGTGGCTTAATAATCATAGTTCTCTCTCCATTAAATACGCGTCTCTACCTGGATAATACCCTGGAATAAGCTCTTTAACCCTAAAGCCGAGCTTAGAGTAGAGCCTTATAGCGGAATCATTATCGACAGCCACTTCGAGCACTGCTCTTTTAGCACCGCGGTCTCTACAGTCGCGTAGAGCCGCGTTCATTAACTCTGTGCCAACTCCTCTTCTACGCCACTTCTCTCTAACGGCTATTGAATCCACGTGACACGTGTTTTCACGTACAGTTGCTATGATGTAGCCAACTACTTCACCGCTACACTCGGCAATGTAGAATATGGGGTTTAGTAGTAAGTACGATTCAAAAACCCGCCTAGAGTACCTCTCCTCGGGGCTAAAGCACTCCTCTTCTAGTTTTAACACGTGTTCTAGGTCTCCTCGCTGAAACCGCCTCATATGACAGTTACTCATACTACTAGATCTCACCAGGCATGTACTTCTCTACAATGCGCTCAGGGCTTCCTCGTAGTAATCTAACAGCCCTAGGCAAGTAGTCGAGAACACTATCAGGCGTTACACCGTCTTCCCCGATATCCTCGGCTACTAGGTCTCCAGCTAAGCCGTGTACTAGAACACCCATGCGTGTGGCCTCGCCGAGGTCTCTTAGCCCAATACCGTACATGGCTGCTATTGCCCCGTTAAGCACGTCTCCCATGCCAGCCTTAGCCATCCCCGGATTACCAGTCATGTTTACGTAGACTCTGCCATCAGGGTAAGCTATAAGTGAGTGCGCTCCCTTAAGCACAATATAGGAGTTTAATTCACGTGAAGCCCTCTTCACTGATCCAATAGGGTCTTCTTGAAGAGTCTCTAAGCTCAGACCAGTAAGCCTAGTGAACTCAACTGGGTGTGGTGTGAGAACTGTTGGCGCCTTTCTCTTCTTTAAGACCTCGGGGCTTTTCGAAATAGCTGTTAAGCCATCACCGTCAATAATAACTGGCTTTTCAATGGACTCCGCTAAGGCTCTTATAAGGTCCTGTGTCTCAGAGTTTAGAGACGTACCGGGACCAAGCACTACTATGTCTACTCCGTGCTCCGCAATAATACTCAATACTCTCTCGTAGTTCCTGTATGCTAGTGTCCCCTCCTCAGTCTCCTCCATTGGGTGATATACTACTTCACTGCACTTAGCCGCGAGCACTGATACAACACTTATTGGTGTAGCCAGCCTAGAGTAGCCTCCACCAGCTTTGAGAAACGAGTAGCTACTATAGTACGGTGCACCGTAATAGTATCTCGCGCCCGCAACTACGAGGAGTTTTCCAAAAGTGCCCTTGTGGCCCCACTTAACTCTCTCAGGTAGCTTCACGGGGGTGTTTAACTCGACAGTAATGTTCTCTGAGTCTAGTAGGTCTGGTGGGTATGAGAGGCGCGAGGTGTAGAGCTTACCGCAGTAGTAGTAGCCAGGGTAGAGGACGTTTCCGTACTTAGGTAAGCCGAGTGTAACAGTATAAGTTGACTTAACGGCTACACCTCTCACTCTACCACTATTCCCATCCACCCCTGAAGCTATGTCTACACTCACAACCGGCTTACTCGACTTGTTCACTGCCTCGATAACTAGTCTAGTTAAACCTGTTACCTCCCCCCTCAACCCTGTACCAATAAGCCCTACCACCACGACGTCGCATAATTGAAGAGACTTCTCGAGATCAGCTAAGCCGCTTTCACTACTAACTACTCGGACTGGGATGCCCAGCTTACACGCTAACTCGTAGTTTCTACGAGCAGGCTCCCTGTACTTCCCTGGGTCACCGATAATAAAGACCTCCACGTAACCACCGTGAGCGTGTATTCTCCTCGCGGCTACTAGCGCGTCACCCCCGTTATTACCAGTACCCGCTAAAACCGTGAACTTCTTACCGCGTACTCCGAAAACTCTTAGAATCAGGCTGAATACAGCTGAGCCAGCATTCTCCATTAGTTGTGCGTGGTCAATACCCCTTCTAGACGCCTCTTCGTCAATCCACCTCATTTCCTCAACACTACAGACTTTAAACCTCCACACTTACTAGACACCACGCTAGCGTAGATTATACTCCTGTGAGACTAATTAGCTTGGTGAGCGACTATACTTAGCT
Organism: Desulfurococcaceae archaeon; assembly: GCA_020833245.1. GTDB lineage: Archaea > Thermoproteota > Thermoprotei_A > Sulfolobales > Desulfurococcaceae > UBA285. The sequence continues at coordinate 7,674 of JAJHQQ010000021.1, read as the reverse complement.
CTATTTTAACTCAGCGCTCATAGTTCTAAGTGGTGTTGAGCTTGGTGTTTGAAAACCCCATTGTGAAGAAAATACTCGAGAAGTACAGGGCAATTTGGAGTATATCACACGCCTTATCACTCATGTCGTGGGATAGTGAGACATACATGCCCCGTGAAGGCGTGAGAGACAGAGCTGTTGCCAGAGCCGAGCTCGAGTTACTGAGGCAACAACTCCTACTTAGACCAGACCTCGTCGAGCTAGTTGAGTTAGCTGATAGTGTCGAGTCACTTAACGACTACGAGAGGGGTGTTATGAGGGTGCTTAAGAGAATGATCAGGATAGCTAAGGCCCTCCCACCGTGGCTCGTAGCTGAGAGAGCTAAGGTAACGCAGGAGGCCATGATCGTCTGGCGTGAAGCCAAGGCGAAAAACGACTTTAACGCTTTTAAACCATACCTCGAGAGGATCTTTGACCTCGCGAGGAAGACCGCAGACTACCTCGGGTGGGAGAAGCACCCATATGACGCACTCTTAGACCTCTACGAGGAGGGGTTGAGAACAGAAGACGTTAACAGAGTACTAGGCTACTTGAAGTCTGAGCTAAAACACGTAATTAACAGAGTAATCTCTGAGGGTAAATACCCGCAGAAACACCCACTAGAAGAAGTCAAGTACGATGTCTCGAAAATGGAGATTGTTAATAGAAAAGTCCTAGAGTTACTAGGCTACCCGCTCGGTGTGAGGAGTAGGCTTGATGTCTCAGCACACCCATTCACGATTGACATGGGCATATTCGACGTGAGGATAACTACGAGGTATGAGGGAGTAGACTTTAAGAGGACACTAATGGCTGTAGTCCACGAGTTTGGCCACGCCATATACCAGTTGCAAATAGACCCGGCGCTCTCATATACACCTGTGAGTGATGGTGCTAGTCTGGGTGTTCACGAGGGGCAGAGTAGATTCTGGGAGAATATTGTTGGTAGGAGTAGAGAGTTTGTAGAGTACATTTACCCTGTTCTCAGAGAGCACCTCGACTTCGCCGCTAAGTACACTCCCGAGGAAATATACTACTACTTTAACACGGTTAAGCCCAGTTTAATAAGAGTTGACGCGGATGAAGTAACTTACAACATGCACATCGTACTCAGGGCCGATCTGGAGAAAATGGTTTTAACGGGTGAAGTTAAAGTGGGAGACCTCCCCGAGCTCTGGAATAACTACATGGAGGAGCTTCTCGGCGTGAAGCCTAGTTCTCACAGTGAGGGCGTACTACAGGATATTCACTGGAGTATGGGTAGTGTGGGGTATTTCCCCACGTACACACTCGGCAATATAGTGGCAGCTATGATGAGGAAAACTATGATGAGGGAGTTTAACCTCTACGAGAAAATAGCGAGCGGGGACTTCACTAGTATTAGAGAGTGGCAAAGAGGGAAAATACACAAGTACGGTGCTGTTTACGCTCCTAAAGACTTATTAAAGAGGTCTCTTGGCTCAGAGTACAGGCCCGAAGACCTAGTAGAGTACCTTGTAGAGAAGTACTTAAAGTAGGTGTTTTTCTCCTGCGAGTCCTCATTACCGGTGGTGCTGGTTTTATTGGGCACAATCTCGCAGTCTACTTGAAGCGTAGAGGCTACAGTGTAGTAGTACTAGACAGCCTCGAGAGGCCTAGTAAGCGGGCCCTTGCAAGGCTTAAAGAGGAGGATATTTCCGTTGTCAAGTGTGATGTCAGAGACAAGTATACTGTGAAATCTCACATTGAAGACTCAGATGTAGTTATACACGCAGCGGCCTATATTAGCGTTGAGGAGTCCTTTGAGAAGCCAGTAGAGTACATTGCTAATAATGTTGGTGGAACAGCTAGTGTAGCGTCTTCTTGCCTAGAGCTAGGTAAACTACTAGTACACTTTAGCTCGGCAGCCGTCTACGGAGAACCCGTTAAAACACCTATACCAGAAGAGCACCCATTAAAGCCCCTATCACCCTATGGTCTCAGTAAACTTATGAGTGAGCAAGTTGTAGAGTTCTACGGTAAGCTCGGCTTAAAGTACGTGATTATTAGGCCATTTAATGTCTATGGTCCAGGTCAGAGTGAGGCGTACGCTGGAGTAATCACGAAGTTTATTACTCGGGCTTGTAGTAGTGAGCCCCTTATAATTCACGGTGATGGGCTTCAAACGCGAGACTTCATACACGTCGAGGACGTATCACGCCTAGTAGAACTCGTAGTCGAGAAGACCCCTGTGGGCTTAGTGTTTAACGCTGGTTCTGGTGTGCCTACGCGCATAGTAGACCTAGCTAGAGTTGTAATTAGGCTCGTAGGCGTTAATGTAGAGATATTACACGCTCCACCGAGACCAGGGCATATTAGAGATAGTTGGGCTGACATATCTAAAGCCCAGAGAATACTGGGTTTCCAGCCTAGAGTCGTACTCGAAGATGGGCTTAGAGCTACTATTAGAGAGCTCTGCCGGGATCTCACGCGGTTCTAGTGTAAATATACACCTCTCCCTTTTCTTTTGAGTACTTAACTAAAAGAGCCTCAACGTGTATTTCTTCGAAGTCTCCAAGGGGCTTCTCATTCAACCAAACGGCTTTCACATCACTATAAGATGTGAGTGGCTGAGCGTACTCAGTGTACACGTCTACTCTGTATGGTCCCGGCTTACTCCTCTTAATAGACACGATCAACCGGGCGCTCACCACTATCGTAGTATCGCAGAGAGTCTTATATCTCTCAGTAGCTATGTGTCTGATAAGTATATAAATGTGCACCTTCCTCAATTAAAGGTGTACCTGGTGATTGAAGTGGCGTGTTTTATAGCTCCACTAACAATAGGACTAATACTGGCGGCTATAAGGAAACTGTGGCGTGGTGCTGAGAGAGTTAGACTAGATATTCTAGTGTACTTAATGCTAGGTGGTGCACTAGTCTTAGTAGCTGAGCACGTATGGCACGGTGAAGTTGTACCGTGGCCCCCGTTCTTAACAGCTATGAAGAGCCCTGAGGACATTCCGCTAGTTATTAGTGAAATGACTAGAGTTGGAGGCTCAATGACTCTTGCTGTAACAGGTGCGTGGCTTCTAGTACTAGGGTTTACTAGGAGAGTACAAGTTGAAGTAACACCTATTAAACAGGTAACTACTACGCTGGGTTCTACGAGTACACAGGCAGGTGTGAAGTGAGAATGTGGCTTCTAGTACTCCTGCTTTTCTCACTGACTACTACACTACTCTACTATGTTGCAGTAAAGTTTAATCCCAGTAGCTTAGCTAAATTAGCACTAATCTCCTGGGGAGCCACTATCATGTTCACCGTGGACGCGGTATTCTCGTATCTAGAGGGAGAAGAGCCAATAGAGTTCTCATGGAGCGCTCTTCAACTAAGCGGAGTTCTAGTAGCGGTCATAATAGCGATTTGGCTATTAAGCTTAGTGCTATTTAATAGTAGAAAACAGTAGTTTTTAAGTAGAGGATATAGATCTACCTTTTCTAATTCTTTTATCGTAGTTATATTCGTATTGTATGTGCGTTAAGAATCCGTAAGAGAGAATAGTAGAGTTTAAGTATAACCCTACAGCGTGATGTTTAATTAGTCTCACTGTGCACTAAGAACTAATAGGCTTATGTGAGCATCGAGCGCGGTAATGCAGAGTGGGTGTTATATTTACGCTTTAACTACAAGTAGGACCACAACAACTACAATTAATAGCACTATGAGAACAGCGTCTAGTATTACGAGTACTCTAAATTTACCCCTAATAGCTTTTAGCTCGACTTCGAGATTAATAACTCTTCTCTCCACGTCTCCTAATCTACTAGAGACGCTCTCAACATTGCTGACTACTCTTCCAAGCATCTCTTCAATTCGTTTAAACCCCGCCTCTGCTTGCCTCATTAAGCTCTCTAATTTCTCCTCAACGCGACTAAACATTTCTCTTACTGCTCTAAGAGTCTCCTCGACTTGACTAAATTTCTCTGCTAATTGCCTCTCAATATCGTGTTGACTATCATTTAAGAGTCTTAACTTTTCCTCTAGAGGTCTTATTTTATCCTCCACTTCCTTAGTCGTCTTGCGGAGTCTACGAGTAACTATAATAGTAGATAACACTATAGCAATTACCACTACTGCTACTATAGCAACCCCCACTTCAATAGCCATGTAATGCACCACGAGTAGCTATAAGGGTACTTATACTTTTAAATATTATAGTCAATAGTAAACTTGAAACCCGAGAAGAATTACTGTTTCTATCAGCCTTAATAGTTACCGTTTAAATTAAGACTAAATTAAGTTGATTCTAAAATATGTGCTGTGCTCTCTCACAATTAGAGAGGTGTTGAGTTGACTAATTGCAATAGGTTTACTTGTTTACGCTGTAGTGATTGTTGTTATTTTAGTGAAATTAGAGAAATGCCTATACTACTACCACACGAAGTCTACTACTACAAGATCTTAGCTAAGCACATGGGTGTTAAATTAGAGTTTAATAGACTTGAGAGCGGCCTCTACAAGTGGGTTATAAGGGGCTACTGCCCATTTTACGACTCCTCAACGAGGTCTTGTAGAATACACGGCGAGAAGCCTCTAGCCTGTAGAATGTTCCCCCTACTACTAGACATATCTGAAAACAAGTTAATGGTGTCATCGCTGTGTAGCTGGGTGAAGAGGTGCTTAGAGAGAGTTAAAAGTACAAGTAACTTAGAAAGCGCAGCACTCGTCTTTCCCGGAGAGTATGAGGCTCTACTAGAGCTACTCACAGTACTCTATGGGGGAGAAAGTGTTATAGCAGTGGCGATTAGAGACAGTAATATTGATAGTCTCCTCAAGGCGATTAGTAGTGAGTGCACTGTAATTAAGACTACTAAGAGTAGTGTTGTAGAGGACTTGTACTTAATACTACTCTCGAACTGTACAAGCGACTTCGTGGAGAAGACTATTGATCCTAATAGTTTAGAGTTCCTCATCGAGGAGAAACTAGCACGCGAGTAGCAATAGCGCACAGCACTCTACAAGCTAAGCAATCACGCTGTATACCTGTCATAAAATGGTTTAAAGAGAACCCTGCAATATTACTTAGTTAGAAGTAGGTAGACTAGCGTGGGTATTGATTTCGAGTCTGTTAAGTTAAAAATACTCAAGCCACCCTCCACGAAATTAGCGTGTACAGAGACGTATAGTGTTCCGTCAAAGCAGAAGCCACTGTACACGGTTTGTATTGCAAGTGGCTCTTACGTAGTTTTTGACACCATAGTACAGGACTCGCTAGCTATGAGTGAAGCATCTAAAGTAGAGGAGAAGCTCTACGATGTCCTCGTCGGCGAGGAGTCTCTTGTAGACCTCTTGGAGAGAATTAGTGATGAGAGAATTAAGCACATTGTTGAGAGGCAGTTCACGGGGTATGATGTACTAGAGGCGTTTTTCCTAGACCCAAATATAATTAACGTTCACATTATGAGCAATAAGCCTGTACAAGTACACCACAGGGTTTACGGGAGGCTAAATACAAATATCACGCTGAGCCAGGATGAAGTAGTAGAGTTAGCTTTGCGATTTGCAGCCGCGGCTGGTAAACCACTCTCAGAGGCTATGCCTCTAGCTAGTTTTATTGAGCCTAAATACGAGGCTAGAATATCAGTGGTCTTCTCCTCGGATATAACTATGAGGAGGAGTGCTACTATTGATATTAGAAAACTCACTGAGACACCGTGGACTGTTCTCAAACTAATACACCTAGGCTCGCTCAGTATTGAAGAGGCAGCTTACTTGTGGCTTATGGTGAAGTACAAGGTTCCAATACTAATAGTTGGTGGATTAATGACTGGTAAGACAACACTAGCCACCGCGCTACTAGCCCTCATACCACCAGGTAGTAGAGTATTCACAGTTGAGGACACCCCCGAGATAAGAATACCCGCAACCTACTGGACTAGGACAACTACGAGAGAGTACGGCGAGTACAAGGTTTCAGTATTTGACTTATTAAAGACTAGTGTGAGGCTTTCAGAGGACTACATCATAGTGGGCGAGATCAGGGGTGAAGAGGCGCGCGAGTGGGCTCACTCAATACTACTAGGACACTGCGCAATTACGACTTTTCACGCTGAGAGCCCCGAGGCAGCTCTTCTAAGACTCCTCTCTCCACCAATATCACTAGACCCTCAAGTTGTTAAAATGCTCAATGTATTCGTGAAGACTAATGTCGCTGAGAGAGCTGGTAGGAGAGTTTTCAGGCACGAAGTCTATGTTCAAGACGAGAACATCGTTAAGCCCGTCTTCACGTATAATCCCGAGACAGATAGAATTGAGCCAGCCGTGGATAATCCAGTTAGGAGTTTCAAGTTTATTGAGAGAATAGAGCTTACTCACAGAGTATCAAGAGACATGTTGGAGAGAGAGTACAAGGCAATGATAAGTGTGCTCGAGGAGACTTATAGAGAAGCCCTCAGCACAGACCCAACTCTGGAGACACCCTCATACATGAAGCTTGGAGAAATACTCTACAAGAAGCTGAGTGAGAAAATAAGCTCGGCGTGGTGACTTAACCCTCCTGTTTTTTACTCAATAACCACTATCATAAGAGTAGTAGTTGAGGAGTGTTGAGTTGTGCTCAGTAGGCTTAGAGGCTATGTTCTCGCCTTGCTCAGTAGAGTGCGTAGTAATGGCGTTATTGTACTAAATCTCGGAGTAGCTGTCCTCGTGGCTCTAGTACTCTGGTTTTACTTTAAACTAGGATTATTCAACGTGATCTTCTCAATTATAGCCGCCACGTTAACTCTACACTTAACTACTCTGCCTCGTAGATACGAGGAGTACGTGCGTAAATTAATGGTAAACTCCCTACTAGTTGCTAGTAGGGGGTTAAAGAGTAGTGAGATCAGGGCTTTACGCTTAGCTCTAATGTACTGCCAAGTACTAGTAGTGGCGCTCTCATTCGTCACAGTAGTGTACACTGTGCTCGTGGGGTTTAACGCTTTCCTAGTTGCCTCAACGATCACGCTTTTGTGTCTACTAGTAGTTTTACTTCTACTTCCAAATATACTCGTATACACTTGGAGCTCTCAGAGGAAGACTAGTGTAGAGGTGGAGTTGCCATACGTGATTATACTACTACGTGTTTTATCAGCTCTTAAAATGCCTATTTACGAGATACTCTCACTAATAGAGAGCAGTATTGCGCTATCAGCCTCATCTAGGGAGATAAAGTTTGCGAGGAAAATAGCAACTATAACGCGTACATCACTGCTCAGTGCACTCGACAGGGTGTTTGCTAATCACCCATCAGAGAGAGTTGTAAACTACTTGAGGAGAATTATTACTGCGGCTGTAACTCACGCAGACTACAGTGGTGTTGCTGAGAAGGCTTTTGACGCTATTTACGCGTGGTTTGAGTCACGTGTATTAGGACTTGTGGGTAACTTTACAATTATAGTTGGGACATCGCTATTCGTATACCTCTTTGTTCCAGTTATAGTTTCAGCTATTGCCCCTGTTTTTGGTGGTGGTTTACTAATGATTCTAGGTGTATCACTCACAATGCAGGTTTTCGTGTTCTTCACGTTGTACGCTTCAATAATGAGTTTACTCCCCTCAAGCCTCATTATAAAGCCCTCGAAGAGGCTTAAAATAGCCTCTACTATAGCCCTCGTTGGAGTAGTAAGTATAGTACTCTACAATGTGTTCTCGCTT
>JAJHQQ010000078.1 GCA_020833245.1 Desulfurococcaceae archaeon | reverse complement strand
TGATCCTCTACAATAATGGCGTTATAGACACAGTTTCACTCATACTAGCGGGGTTTTTCACAGTAATCTCACTGCTAATATCCCTCTACACTCCGCTCTACGCGAGGTCCCTACACTACCCCAGCACTCTAGAGGTGCTGGTCGACTTATTCCTATACTCTCTAATAGTAGCCTACATAGCGCCAAACATAATTGTACTAGTATCCGCGTGGACAATTGTCGAGATATTGAGCTTTATACTAATAAGAGTTGGAGAAGAGCACTCATTAGAGGGGCCATTAACCTCATCTCGAGGATTTCTACTCACATCTACAACAACATACGAGCTCTCAGTCTTCACCTTCATAGCCACAAGCTTCTTTGCTCTTGGAATAAGTCCTCACGTGCTTCTAGAGCCATTTCAGGCAGTAACCTCAAAGTTTCACACACCATACATGGTGCTTCCACTAATACTAGTAGGCTTCTTAACGAAGGCAGCTATAACACCACTACACTTCTGGCTACCCAGCGCTCACTCAACAGCACCGTCACCAGCATCAGCAGCGCTAAGCGGGTTCACTGTAGCGCTCGGCTACTATGGACTATACAGATTACTCAACTACATTAGTGCAGAGGATATTGTGTGGTGCCTAGCCATTACACTAATAGTTCTCGGCTTACTCTCAATACTCTATGGTGGAGTAGAGGCCCTTACTCAGAGAGATGTTAAGAGACTACTCGCCTATGGAACAATCATGACAAATGGCTTTATACTCGCACTCTTCGCACTATACCTGTTCACGCGCTTAAAGGAGGCACTAGTACTAGTTCTCACCGGAGTACTCACACAGGCAACATCTAAGACAACGCTTTTCTGTGAAGCAGGCCTCTTTGAAGCACTATACGAGACGAGATATGCTCACTTAATACGTGGCGTTGTAAGAGTACTCCCTATATCCTCAGCGGGGGGAATACTAGCAGTGTTATCTCTAATTGGTGTCCCAGGGACACTTGGATTTATACTAAAAATAGGTGCCCTCTACGTGGCATTAAGCACACCTACAATAACCCCCACGCTACTGGCTCTACTTATTACTTCACTCTCATTTTACATTGCACTATCAGCTATTATTGGGCTAAAGTACATTACACTATACTATTCTCAGCCACGTAGACAAATCCCCGTAGTTAGAAGCATTAGTAAGCAACACCAATTAACAGTACTAATTCTCGGCTTAACAAACATTAGTATTACGCCAATTCTCTTCCAGCTACTAGGCTATAGTCAACTAGCACTAATAACACTTGTGCTCTCACCGCTTCCACTTATAGTAACATACCTCGTAGTTCACGCCGCCAGAGTACAGCCAAGAGGTCTACAGGTGAGCTCCACGTGAATTTCACAGTAAAAGCCTCATATACAGCCCTCATAACACTGCTCTCTACGCTGTCATCTCTACTTTCAGATAGTAATCCAAGGCTAAGTAGAGTACTAGGAGTACTTGGACTTCTCGGCGTACCCTTAATATACGTGGTAACTAAACTACTAGTTCTACCGGACTACCAGCTAGTACTGGTACTACTAGCAGGATTTACTACGGCTATGACTTCACTACACAGCACAGGTTACTACAAGTACATGTATGGTGCAACTAAGCAGACAAAGCTGGTACTAAACGCTGTGTGTGCACTACTAGTATTATTATTCTCGAGCACCACTATGCTAGAACTACTAGTTTACTGGCTCCTCTTAGACATAATAGTGGCTTTTACAGCTATCACGCTAGAGCGGGGCTTTGAAAACCTGCGAGTTGCAGCCACGTACTTAGTGACCTGTGTAGCTCCAAGTGACATAGCACTATTAACACTGTGGTCTATAATAGCAGTTAATAAAGGGCTCTACGAGTCACTCCTATTTGACATTACAAGCACAGGAGCTCAACTAGATATAGGACTAGCTCTCTCATTAATCCTACTCCTAGGTTTCTCCGCGAAGATGGGGCAATTCCCACTACACTCATGGCCACCAGTAGTCTACGGAGAGTCACCGCCACACGTGTCAGCTATATTAAGCAGCGTGGTGAGTAAAATTGGGCTATTAGGCTACTTACTAGCCTCGAGGCTATTTAGTATACACCCAGTGGCTCTTTACGTGTTACTAGCACAGGGAGTAGTCTCAACAGCCTATGGCGCCTTCGCCGCTGCTCTCCAAACAGACGTTAGGCGCTTATTAGCATACAGCTCTATTAGCTACTACGGTGTAATTACAGTCTTTTACGCTATCTCAAGCCTACTAGGTCTGAGAGAAGCCTTCTACTTAGCACTACTAGTCGCCATTTACCACGGTGTCTTAAAAGCACAGGCATTCACTAATAGCAGTGTAGTATACCAGGTGGCTAACACTTACGATATTTACAGGTTAGGGTATATATTCTACATATCAAAGTTATCTGCTCTCTCAGGCTTTCTAATTCTAGCTAACCTCGTAGGTATGCCTCCCACAGTCGGGTTCTTCGTGAAGGTCTCTACGTTAACGTTAACTCTGAGTATTCTCGCAGAAAACCTCGCACTAATACC
>JAJHQQ010000020.1 GCA_020833245.1 Desulfurococcaceae archaeon | reverse complement strand
GAGTTAATAGACAGAGTGAATGCTGTAACTAAGGGAACTGGTGAAGTAAAAGTAGTGAGTGTGGGGTAAAGAGTTGTCCACGCCTACACCAAGTCTTAAAATACTCGTAGCTGAAAGGCAAATTGTGAGGCCCGGCGACTGCTTAGCGATAATTGAGGGCCCCGCTGAGCAGAGGTTAAAGCACGTTCCCGATAAACACATATACATACTGGGGAATCGAGTATACAGCGATGTAGTGGGAATAGTCTCGATCGAGGATAGCAGTATTAGCGTTGTCCCCCTTGAAAGCACGTACATTCCGAGAAAAGACGACATCGTAGTGGGAGTTATAAGCGAGTTCAGCGCATCGGCTTGGTACGTTGATATTAAATCACCATACAGGGCCGTGTTGCCGGCCTCTGACGTGATCGAGGGGTTTAACCCGGCTGTTCACAGCTTAAAGAACTACCTCGACATTGGAGACTACGTCCTGGGGAAAATAGCCTTATTTGATAGACTACGTGACCCCGTATTGACAGTTAAGGGAAAAGGTTTAGGTAAAATAGTAGAGGGATTTGTCATAGACATAAAGCCCAGTAAAGTCGCGCGTGTTATTGGGAAAAAGGGTAGTATGTACAACTTGTTGACGAGCATGACGAAGTGCGAGATCGTAGTGGGAGTTAACGGCTACGTGTGGGCTAAGTGCCCGGATGACTACGTACTCGACGTGCTTATTAAGGCTATTAGGCTTATAGAGGCTAAAGCCCACATGAGAGGTCTTACCGAGGAGGTAAAGTCATACTTAGTGTCTAAGCTGGGTGTAAAGTCGTGACGATTAGTAGTAAACCAGTTTTAATAAGCGAAGACAAGAAGAGAGTCGACGGGAGAAAACCAGATGAAATGAGACCAGTGAGAATAGCTGTCGGCGTGTTGAAAAACGCTAATGGTAGCGCACTAGTAGAGTACGGTGACACAAAGGTCTTAGCAGCCGTGTATGGACCGAGAGAGGCGCTACCGAAGTATATGACGTCGCCTACGCGGGCAACACTGCGCGTGCGCTACCACATGACTTCCTTCTCGACTAGTGAGAGGAAGAGCCCGGCTCCGAGCAGAAGGGAAATAGAGCTCTCTAAAGTTATACGTGAAGCATTAGAAGCCATAGTGTTCAGCTCCCTGTTCCCCAGAACAGGCATTGACGTATTCATAGAAGTCTTACAGGCCGACGGGGGAACCAGGACAGCTGGGTTGACGGCTGCGTCTCTTGCACTAGCAGATGCAGGTATACCTCTAAAAGACCTGGCTATAGGTGTAGCTGTGGGCAAAGTTAACGGCGTCCTCGTTCTCGACATAAATGAGCTGGAAGACGAGTACGGAGAGGCCGATATGCCGGTTGGAATTGCGCCAAATTTGGGTGAAATAGTCCTGTTTCAACTAAATGGTGTGCTAACACGCGAAGAGGTGAAAATAGGACTCGACATGGCGTTTAAAGCCGCTGAGAGCATTTACAAGACGGCAAAAGAAGCCCTGTACAACAAGTACATTAAGCTAGTTGAAGAGGTGAAGTCTCAGTGAGCATTACTCCAGAGAGAGAAGTCATTCCGACAATGCAGCTAGAACAAGTAGTTAAGAGCATTAAGCGCGGAGAGAGAATTGACGGGAGAGGGCTGCTCGACTACCGTCCCATATCAGTTATACTGAGCCCAATTAAGAAGGCTGAGGGAAGTGCTCTCGTTAAATTAGGCAAGACGCAGGTAATTGCTGGAGTTAAATTAGAGCTGGGTGCACCGTTCAAAGACAGGCCTAATGAGGGTGTTTTACAGGTCCACTCCGAGTTTGTTCCACTAGCATCCCCCTCATTTGAACCGGGCCCCCCAGACGAAAACGCTATTGAGGTCTCCAGGGTAATTGACAGGTCCCTGAGAGAGCCCAGGGCAATTAAACTCGAAGAGCTAGTAGTAGAGCCTGGGAGAGTCGCGTGGGTCGTGTACAACGACATCTACTTAATTGATCACGATGGAAACATTACAGACGCGAGTATGATCGCGTCAATGCTCGCGCTAGCAACCACTAAAATGCCTAGGCTTATTAGAACTGAGAGCGGCCAGTACACGCTGGATTCAACCACGAGAGAGACTCCTCTACCCGTAAATCTCCTCGTTGCAACAGTAACTATAGGTGTTGTAGAGAACACTCTCTTCGTAGACCCCAATCTCGAAGAGGAGCAAGTAGCCGACGCGCTCATAGTTCTAGCCGTGGATGAGAGGGGCAATATATGTGGAGCCCAGAAGAAGGGAGAAAAAAGCGTCTCCAGGAAGATACTAGACAGTGCTCTAGACATAGCTGTAGAGAAGGGATTATACCTAGTAAACACAATGCGGAGTATTTTAAATAACCCACAAAGCTACATTAAACCCCTTATAGAAATGTAGAAAAGCGGTGTGTGCTTATGGGTAAAACTAGAGTTGTGGGAATAGCTGGAAGGTTTGGTGCGAGGTACGGGGCTACTCTGAGAAAAAAGGTGAAAGAAGTACTAGAGAAAAGGTACTCTGATCACACCTGCCCATTTTGCGGACACAAAGGCCGCGTTTTCAGAGTGAGTACTGGTCTGTGGACTTGCAGAAAGTGCGGAGCTAAGTGGGCTGGAGGCTCCTACGTACCGAGAACAGGGGTCTCTAAGACCTTCCCGGAAATCATTATCAGGGAATAGCTTTTTGATACTCATAACTACATCTCACAGGTCGTCTCCGAGAGTTAGATCCTTTATTAAAGACCTCGTGAGTGTTCTTCCAGGAGCTATTAAAATACCGCGCGGACACAGAACAATGAGAGACATAGCCCTAAAGGCCTATAAAAGTGGCTTAAAGTACGCACTTATCATTAAAGAGCTCCACGGAAACCCAAAAGTAATCTCTCTCTACAGGGTTTCCCCCGAGCCAGACATAGAGCTCGTGAAAATCGCGGACATTGTGTTAAAAGGAGTAATTCTATCCAGAGAGAACCCGGAGTCGTCGAGAACATACGGAGCGAGTAGCCTAGAAGTAGACTACTCTAACTGTATTTCAACAGACTGCTACATCCTAGCAGACGTGCTCACAATGATCTTTCAGCCCATAATTAGAAAAAATGCTGATTTAAAAGTAGTGTTAGAAGAGGAGAGGTACATTTACGTGAAATTTAAGAACGTTCACGGTAAGACTGTTGGTCCAGTGCTCAGAGTTATGAGGGTAATTAAGGGCGGTGAGAGTGAAGCTGAAACTAGTGTATAGGTTAAAGCTGAGTAATAGTGTTTTGAGCGCTATGTTCAGAGCTCTATTGCCCGAGATGAAGTCCTTACCGGAAACGTGCAGAGGCGAAGTGGGCACTGTTCAAGACAGCCTCATTTTAGATGTAGAGTGTAGTAGTCTCAGTAAAGTGAGGGCTCTTAACAACAATTTAATAGGCTTAGTGCTTCTACTATTAAGAATTGTAGGTGAACTAGAGAATGGCAGAAGTCCCACGCGAGAAGAGCCTGCCACCTGAGGTTCAACAACTCATATTGCAATATCAGACTCTACGTGAACACTACGCTAGAATAGAGGCTGAGCTGAGAACTGTAGAGGCTGAGCTAGGCGAAATAAACAGTATAAGTGATACTCTCAAGAACTTAGACGACAACATTGAGCTCTACAAGAGTGTTGGGCACGTATTAGTTAAGAAGACTAGATCAGAAGTATTAAAAGAGCTTGAAGAGAGAAAAGAGCTACTCACTATTAAGAGAGATAAGTACATGAAGCAGCTCGACTTCTTAAATAAGCAGATACAGGACCTCGAGGGCAAATTGAGAGACACGCTTGCAAAACACGGGATAACTATTGGCCAGTAGTGAACTCACTTCACCAAGGGACAGCGTTTACACGGCTACTTTGAAATCCCTACCACTAGATAAGCTCGAAGAGATACTACTGATCATTGAGAAGAGCATTAGAGAATACCTAGATGAGAAGCTGGCAAAGTATAGTGACTACTCACTTGTAGCTAGTATTTCGAGAAGCCCGACAAGCATCGACCTCGTAGTCGACTTAGTAATCGACCGCTGTATTACTCCTCGAGACAGCTGTGAAAAACTAGCTAGTGACGCGCTAAACTATGCTAAGCGGAGAGTTGAAGAGTACTTGGAGGATATAAGTAGAGGAACTGTTGAGATTGATAAGAGCTTTTAAGACTATTTTGTATACATAGAGTAACACGAGTTAGTGGTGTAATTAATGGTTAGATATAAGCAAATAACTGAAGTAATGAAGATAATGAGAAACATAGATCAAGTTAGAAATATAGGGATAACCGCGCACGTAGATCACGGTAAGACAACGCTGTCCGACTCTCTACTAAGTGCCGCGGGACTACTCTCCGAGAAGTTAGCGGGGCAGGCACTAGCACTAGACTACTTAGACGTTGAGCAGCGGAGGCAAATGACTGTAAAAGCTGCAAACGTTAGTCTCTACCACGAGTACAAGGGCAAACCATTCGTCATCAACCTCATAGATACACCCGGCCACGTGGACTTCCAGTCAAGGACGCTTAGAGCTCTTAGAGCTATTGACGGCGCAATAGTAGTTGTAGACGCCGTTGAGGGAGTTATGACTCAGACAGAGATGTACTTGCGTGTTGCTCTAGAAGAGCGCGTTAGACCAGTACTCTTTATCAATAAAATTGACAGATTGATCAAAGAGCTCAAGTTGTCACCGCAGGAAATACAGCGGAGACTAGTGCAAATAGTGAGAGACATAAATACTCTCATATCAAACTACGCCGACAAGGAGTTCCAAAAAGCGTGGCTATTAGACCCAGCGAAAGGGCAAGTGGCATTCGGGTCTGCTAGAGACAGGTGGGGCTTGACAATACCCCTCGCGCAGGAAAAGGGGATTAAAATAAGCGATATCATCGACATATACAATAGGGGTAAAGACGCCCTAGTAGAGCTCCAGAAGGCCGCTCCACTACATGAGTCCGTTCTAGACATGGTTGTTAAGTTTATACCTAACCCGCTTGAAGCCCAGAAGTACAGAGTGCCTAAAATATGGCACGGCGACGTTAATAGTGAAGTAGCAAAGTACATGGTGGAGTGTGACCCCAATGGACCACTCGTCATGATGGTTACAGATGTCAAAGTAGACCCTCACGCTGGATTAGTAGCTACAGGTAGAGTTTTCTCGGGGACTGTGAAGCCCGGTGAAGAAGTCTGGTTAATAAACGCGAGAACAGCTCAGAGAATTCTACAAGTAGGGCTCTACATGGGCCCCTACAGGGAGCTCGTAAGCGAGGTATTAGCAGGAAACATTGCCGCTATATTCGGCCCGGACAAGGTCAGGTCCGGTGAGACTATTGTGTCACCTCAACTCAAAGACCAAATGGTGCCGTTTGAGAAGTTTAGAATGATAACAGAGTCTGTAGTAACAGTGGCCGTTGAACCAAAGAACCCACAGCAGTTAACAAAGCTCATTGACGCGCTCTATAAGCTACACTTAGAAGACCCGAGTCTCATAGTGAAAATCAACGAGGAAACCGGGGAGTACTTAGTTCACGGCGTGGGAACACTCCACATTGAAATAGCTCTCACACTGCTTAGGGAGTTCTACGGTATTGACGTGGTTACATCGCCTCCTCTAATCGTGTATAGGGAGACTATTAGAAGTCCCAGTCAAGTATTCGAGGGTAAGTCGCCTAATAAACACAACAAGTTCTACATTAGTGTTGAGCCTCTCGACGAGACAACTATTAAACTAGTACAAGAGGGCATTGTAACAGAAGATATGGATTCGCGTGAGAGGGCTAAAATACTAAGAGAACACGCTGGGTGGGACACGGACGAGGCGAGGAGAATAGCCGCTATAGATGAGAACATTAATATCCTAGTAGATAGAACTGTGGGTGTACAGTACCTGCGCGAAGTCAGAGACACGCTAATACAGGGCTTTAGGCTAGCCATGAGAGAGGGGCCGCTTGCTCACGAGCCTGTTAGAGGATTAAAAGTCATACTACACGACGCTGTCATACACGAAGACCCAGCACACAGAGGCCCAGCACAGATCTACCCTGCTGTTAGAAACGCTATTTTCGCAGGCATATTAACAAGCAATCCAACTCTACTTGAACCAATACTTAAACTAGACATCAGGACACCAGTAGAGTACATTGGAAACATCACTGTCATCATTACGAAGAAGCGCGGTAAACTCCTAAACGTTGAGCAGTCAGAGAACTTAGCGCGAATAACAGCCGAGATACCCGTTGCAGAGTCTCTTGACATTGCTGATGCTCTCAGAAACGCGACCGTGGGTAAAGCTATATGGGGCCAGGAGTTTAGTAGGTGGGCGCCAGTACCAGACAGCATGTTAATGGACTTAATAGCGAAAATTAGAACGGGGAAAGGACTTAAACCCGAGCCGCCTAAACTAGAAGACTTCATTAAACCCTAAACTCCAAGTACTAGAACTTGACAAGCCTATACGTATTTTTACTCAGCTTAACAGCTAAACCTAGTTCACACATCTTAGAGAGAATTCTACCAGCACTCCTATTTGAAATAGCGAGAATTCTCGCGAGATCCTCTGCTGAGACGAAGAGGATACTTGACTCTATGAGCCTAAAGTACAGCTCATACACATCTATTGAGACGTGGATTTGACTTCTCACAGTAAACTCCCATCTAGTAAGTGTTCTTTTAAATCCTAGAGGAGAGTGAAAGTTTCAAAACAGCTCCCTAATACACCTGAGTGTTCCCTCTGTATAGTACTAAGCGGTGATGAGTAGTTGGGTTCTAAGAGTGCAGTACACCACAAGAGTAGTGGTACGCCGGGGCGGGGATTTGAACCCCGGACCACCGGGTTTCCACCAGGCTCTGTCTCGCTGAGCGGTTAACAGCCCGGCGCTCTTCCAGGCTGAGCTACCCCGGCTCCTAGACCACTATTATTAGTGTGAAAGGGTTTAAATCTTGAGTGCTCTCTACTCCTCTACTACTATCTCCTCCCCAGTAGCTGGTATGTGTATTTCTACGTCTTCACCTAGAACTTCTCTCACTCCACTAGCTAGTACGGAGGCTTCTTCGTAGTCTCCGTGAACTATTATAATTCTACGTAGAGAGCTCTTATACTGTGATATGTACTTTATTGTGTCATCTCTACTCGTGTGACTTGAGAGATCAATCCACTCTAATCTCGCCTTAACAGGCCCGATGTTGAGCTCTGGTAGTTGTCCACCTTCTAGAACCCTGTGACCATTGCTGTTAACAGCCTGGTAGCTAACAAGTATAATTGAGTTCCTAGGGTTGTCGTGTAGTCTTTTAAGGTAATAGAGGCTTGGCCCGCCTTTAAGCATCCCAGCCGAGGCGACTATAACGCAAGGCTTTTTCACTATTTTCTTCCTCATAGAGGAGTCTACAACGAAGTTCACGCTTTCCACAACTCTAGTAAACAGCGCGGGGTCTCTGAGGAATTCCTTGTGTGTGAGGTAGATCTCAGTGATATCCCTACTTAAACCATCAACGTATATGTCGAGGTAGGGTGCGCGAGCGTAGAGAAGAGTAATTACCTCTTGACTCCTACCCACACTAAAAGCAGGTATTAACACCACTCCCCCACGATCCACCGTCTCCTCTACTATTGATACTAGTCTCTCCTCCATTTTACCGCGAGGAGGGTGATTTCTCGCTCCATACGTTGACTCAACTATTAACGTTGTCACTTCAACTGGAGCGTGGTCTGCTTGTTTGAGAGTCCACGTTTGAGTAGTGTTAAAATCACCCGTGTAGAGTACTCGCTCACCACTAGGTGTCTCAATGTAGACTTGGCTACTTCCAATTATATGACCAGCGTTAAAGAACTCCGCTGAAACTCCGTCCACCTCGACTTTCTTACCATACTCGATAAACACTGTGTTACTGCTCATACGATCAAACTCCCTCATTTCGTACTCGACGTACGGAGCATTAAGCCTGAGGAAGTCTAGAGTTAGTAGTCGCGCCACGTCAATTGTCGGCCTCGTAGTGATGAGTTTAGGGGCTCCAGTAATATACAAGTAGGGTGCCGCGCCTATGTGGTCTAAGTGCGCGTGAGAGATCATTACTGCGAGGAGGTCAATGGGCCTCACGTGAAGTGGTAGCACCGGCCGATCTCTCTCGTCAAAGCTCACACCGTAGTCTAGTAGTATCTTCTTGCCGCCGACGTCTACGCTAATAGCTGACCTGCCTACTTCGCGCCCTCCTCCAAGAATGGTAACTCTCAAATTCATGAACTATACTCCCACATTTACATTGAAATTACAACTTTAAAACATAAAATTGAGAGTTTATATTGAGGGTGCTCTCAGTGCTACCTCTCAGTCCACATGAATTTAAGAAGATGCTTAAAAGGTATGGTATTGAGCTCGAGGAGTTAAAGGGTGTTGAGAGAGTTGAAATACACTTAGCTGATAAAATCCTAGTTATAAACTCCCCTCAAGTCTTGGCTTTTAAGACTCATAAACAAACCGTCTTCCAAGTAGTAGGAGAAGAGGTTTACGAGGAGCAGAGAAGTAAGCCCGCAGCTACAGAGGCGGCTGAAGAAGTAAAGATATCTGAAGATGACGTGAAGTTCATAGTCGAGTACACTGGTGCAACGCCGGAAAAAGCCCGCGAAGCTCTAATTAAAGCTAAAGGAGACATCGCGAGAGCTATAATGCTCATTACTAGTGGTGAAAGCAAGTAATGCCTAGCGCTCAAGCGGGAGCAGAGACTACTATTACTCTGCCATGTAAAGGAGAGCTCGCCAAGACAGTGACTACACCACACTACTTACTAGGTGTTTACTACGATGGTAAACTCGAAAAAGCCGTGCTCGTTCTACTAAGCGAGAGCGGTGAGAAACTAGTAGAAGTGCCGGATCCCATCGGGCATAGACCATATTTCCTCACAGACGAGAGTATTGAGGAATTAAAAGCCAAGATGGCTACAGAGGACTCCGTACTGGGCTTTGAGGAGGTGCAAAAAGTAGATCCATTAACAATGAGGACAATTAGAGCCGTTAAGGTGATTACGAAGGACCCGCTAGCCGTTAAGAAACTGAGAGGAAAAGTCAGAGTGGCGTGGGAGGCGAAGATCAAGTATCACGTAAACTACATTTTCGACCAGGGGCTCATACCGGGCATGAAGTACACTATTACTAATAGTGGTGGAGTACCGAAAATATCACTTATTGAGCCGACAATACCCGATTCTCTACTAAAGACTATTGAGAAGATCTTTGAGAAAGAGCCGAGTGAAGTTAAAAACACAGCAAAGTTCTTTGCACTACTCTTCGAGGAGGCTCCACCTAAGGCTCTCAGACTATCACTCGACATAGAAGTCTTCACGCCGTTTAAGGGCAGAGTACCCAGTGCGAGACTCGCCGAGTACCCCGTTATTAGTGTCAGTGTAGTTGATAAGAGGGGGTTTAAAAAGGTCTTTATGCTAGCTCGCCCCTTTAAGAACTCTTTTACTTACGCTATTAACTCAAGTGACTACCCAGTAGACGCCGTAATAGAGATCTACGACTCTGAGAAGACACTTATACTAGACGTCTATAACACTATCTCCAAGTACCCTGTTGTCGTCACGTATAACGGCGACAACTTCGACTTGCTATACTTGTATATGAGGTCCTTGAAGCTGGGAATACCTAGATCTATTATTCCAATTCGAGTTAGAGAAGGCATGATCGGCTTAGAGACAAGCGTGCACTTAGACCTCTACAAGTTCTTCTCTAATAGAGCTATTAAGAACTACGCTTTCGGCGGGAAATACCAGGAGGATAAACTAGATGCTGTTGCAGGAGCCCTTCTAGGTATGGTGAAAATAGGGTTTGAGGAAACTATTAGCGAGATCTCAGCGGGTCTACTCGCAGCGTACAATTTGAGAGATGCTGAAATAACACTAAAACTCACACTGTTCGAGGAGGAGCTTGTATGGAAGCTCCTCGTTCTACTAGCACGCGTGTCAAAGACCAGCCTAGAAGAAGTGTGTAGAAGACAGATCTCTAGTTGGATTCAAAACCTCTTCTTCTGGGAGCACAGAAAGAGGGGCTATTTAATACCAAACAAGGAGGATATAGCAAGCCGTGTAAAGTCCTACACGAAGGCCGTTATTGAGGGCAAAAAGTACGCTGGAGCCCTTGTAATAGAGCCTCCTAGAGGAGTCTTCTTCAACGTCGCTGTGCTAGACATAGCCTCGCTGTACCCGAGTATAATTAAAAACTACAATTTAAGCTACGAGACAGTAGATGTCGAGTGGTGCAGTAAGAAGATAAGTGTACGAGATGAGACAGGTGCGGAGATACACAAAGTCTGCGTAGACAAAGTGGGTTTAACTGCGTTAATTACGGGTATTCTCAGAGACTTCAGAGTTGGAATATACAAAAAGCGAGCTAAAGACAAGACACTAACACCAGAGCAGAGAGCGTGGTACGACGTAGTACAGAGAGCTCTAAAAGTCTTCATTAACGCGAGCTACGGCGTTTTCGGAGACGAGAAGTTCGCACTGTACTCACCAGTAGTAGCAGAAAGTGTGACTGCTCTGGGCAGAGTTACATTTAAACACATTGTGTGCAAGGCTTCTGAAATGGGTGTTAAGCCGCTGTATGGAGATACAGACTCTATTTTCGTGTGGGCTTACACTAAAGAGCACTTAGACCTCTTACAACAGTGGACACAGCAAACTCTAGGCTTAGACGTCGAGTTAGACAAGGAGTTCACGTTCACGGTGTTTACTGGGTTAAAGAAGAACTACCTCGGGAGAACCACTAGTGGTGAAATAGAGATCAAGGGGCTCATGGCGAAGAAGCGAAACACACCCGAGTTCATCAAGGACCTGTTCAGCACTATCACGGAGAAGCTCTCAAAAATAGAGACTCCTAATGACTTCTCTGAGTTTATTGAGTGGCTCGAGAAGACTCTAAAGTACTACTACACGGGGTTAAAGCGCAAAGAGATAACACTAGACCAGCTGAGTATTAAGACAACGCTATCTAAAGACCCGTTAGAGTACGTTAAGAGCGTTCCATTTCACGTTAAAGCCGCTCTACAGCTAAGAAGTCACAATATTGATGTGCGTGAAGGCGACGTTGTCCTAGTAGTAATGGTTAAGGGTGGAGGCGGCTACAAGGCAATTCAGCTCGCTAGGCAACACGAAATAGACTCTGAGAGATATGTTGAGAGACTTAGATCTAGTCTAGAGCAGTTCATTTCAGCTATAGGCGTTGACTGGGAGACTATTATTGGAGGAGTAGACTTGAGGAAGTTCGGTGCTATAACATCTAGGTGACGACGTGGTGAGAAAAAATATTAGTGCCTTTTCTATACTCATAACGCAGTCAACGAGTATGTGAGAGGTGTGGTTTTTGCCTAAGAAGAGAGAGAGTCGTGGGCGTAGAAAGGGCGATAAGGGCTCTATTGAGAGAATACACTGTGACCAGTGCGGCGCGCTAGTCCCAGCTGACAAAGCAATATGTGTTACTAGAATGTATAGTCCAGTAGCACCAGGCTTAGCAGAGGAGCTCGAGAAAAAAGGAGCTATTATTATGAAGTACCCTGTTAAAAAGTGCTACTGTGTATCCTGCGCTATATTCCTTGGAATAATTAAAGTTAGGCCCGAGGAGGAGAGAAAGCCAAGAGTTCCAACAGTCTAGCGTTCACTACAAACACGTATTTAACGGGGTTTTAGACAAGTATTTTTACTCACAGCTAGGTATAAGTTGTCTGAGAGGTGGAAGTCGTGAAAATCAGTAAATTGGTAATTGTAACAGCTGAGCACCATCCATATCACAAGTTGTGGTTAAAAATAGCCGATAGGCTGAGTAAAATACTAAGCGCTCCTCTAGATGTTAAAATAGAAGACTACGTATACCTCGTAGAGCACGGTGACAAGGACGAGTTTGGTATGACGTGGCTACCGCAAATACTAGTTGAAATGGACAATGGCAGCGTCTACGGACTACTCTCACAGCTTCCACTAGACGAGAAGCTAGAGCCTAGTGAGGAGAAAGCCATTGACATAATGTTACAGAAGTTACGAGAAATAGG
>JAJHQQ010000003.1 GCA_020833245.1 Desulfurococcaceae archaeon | reverse complement strand
CTGAGCTCTACTATCTTCCACGCGATTTTCTCCTGGTTGATCCAGTCTCCGTATCCTCTCTGTGATCCAATTATACGGGCAATTGCCTTCTTCACTTCTAGGGGGATAACTGTGGGTTTTTGATAGCCGAGTGGTGTTCCAGGTAACGGCATGAAGTAGTGCACGTGTATTCTACCACCTCTATTCGTAATCCAGCTTGCTAAGTCGAGTGTACTTTTTAAGTCCTCCACGGTTTCGCCTGGAAAACCAACAATTATGTCGACATCTGGTATGAAACCGTATTTGAGTGCTATTTCAACAGCGTTTTTAACGTTCTCGACACTGTGACCCCTGCGTAGTAGTTTCAACAATCTCTCACTTCCCGTCTGTGCACCTATAATAACCCTCCTATTAGACACATACTTTCTTAGCACTCTAAGTGCTTCATCTGTAACGTGCTCTGGTCTTAGCTCGCTTGGAAACGTCCCGTAGAAAATTCTACCACCATACCTACCACAAACTGAGCCAACAGCTTCTAAGAGGTGTTCTAGTAAATCAACACTCGGAATTCCGAGTCGTGTTTTAAGCCCGTATGAAAGGCCATCTGGCGTTATAAATCTTACATCTCTACCTCGACTCTTAAGAAAAACCTCAACGTAGTAAGTTACTTTCTCTACACTTCTGTGCCTATACTCAAAACCGTGCATGTAAGATACTTGACAGTAAAAACACCCATAGGGACAACCTCTAGTTATCTCAATTGGTCCAAATAAACCCCTCCAGTAAGGGAACGGATCATAGTCGTCGAGATTAACAGGTCTCCTTCTCCCCGAGAAAACAAACTTCTCGTTCTCTAAGTATGAAACACCCTTAACCTTCTTTACATCGTCTCTCGTCTGAAGAGCAGTTAGAAACTCTACAAGCGACTCCTCGCCTTCACCAATAAACGCGTAGTCGAATCCAAGCGACTTCAAGCAGCCTACTGGGTCACCTGTTGCGTGAGGGCCTCCAACAATGGTAGTGCACTTGTATTTCTTCAGGAGATTAACTGTTTCTACTAGGTCTGATAGGAAGACTTCGCTTGTCAACATTGTTGTAAGTAAACTGAACATAGCTACACATTTATCACCACGTAAATTCGCATCCAGCACTTTTCTACGCAGTTCTTCTAAGCTACTAGTGAGTGTTACAAGCACGTTTTTCAGAGCCCTGTCAATAGCGACTATTAAGGGGTTTAAACTATACCTGGTATGTCTATTGTAATAGATCAATACGTGTAGTTTAGCCACGAGTACACCCGTTTTGAAATGTTTAAATGGTGTTTTTAACATTATGTAGAGTCAGGCGTGGTTATAATGAGGAATATTGAACTGAGCCCTGAAGAGGTGAATGAGCTCAGTAGAAGAGTAAGATTAAGAGTCATTCACGAAGACAGCGACATTGTTCTCACTAGTGCACCAAACGATGACCAGCTGATCGATATAATAAAGGATCTCCTAAGCTACAAGCCTATGAACTTAAAGGAAATACACTACGTGCTGTCAGGAATAGCCAGCGAAGATAAAATCAGAAAAGCCCTCAATACTCTAATCTCGCGGGGCGAAGTATACATAAACGGCAATAACGGAAAGTATATCTTAACGTCGATTAGATAACTAGTACAACTACGCGAGAAACCCCAGTTCCTGCAGCCTCATTAAAACCTCGTAGAAGTCTGTAGCCGTGAGCTGTGTACCTGCTTTTTTAAGAACTCCTATCCTAACTTCGCTCCCAATGCCTATAAATAGACCTCCACTTTTTACGCAACTATAGTAGTCAGAGACGTAGTCACCTATACAAACAAAATCTCCTATAACACCGTGTTTTTTCTTCACGTACTCTATGATAGGCGACTTGTCAAACAAGAACTCTTCTCGTAAAAATAAAGTGTTTAAGTCATGCATTGTCACAACATCGTCTACGAGCTCGTCGAGCCCGTGTCTACGCAGATCCCACCATATATACTCTGGGTGAGTCTCTCTACCAGAGAGAACTGCTACTTTAACACCAAATCTCTTCACTTGAATTAAAAGCTCGCGCAGTCCTCTGCGCGGATAGCTGTGCCTAGAAACGTACAGCTGCCTAAATCTCCTCCAAAAAGCATCTTCACTAATATACCGTGAAACGTACTCTCTCAGCAAGTCTGATTCGAGGAGAACAGAGAACTCATCAAAGTTAAGACAATTTCTCCCTACTTCTCTCAAAGCGCTGCAGAAAGCCTCGTAGAAGTCAACATCGTTTATAACACTAGAGAGATCGTAGTCTAATATGAGCATTTTAATTTTTAATGCCACCGTAACCACCGATCTCAGCCATCGGGAGACTCGTCACAGATCCGCTTTCGGCAAACTCATCACAGTATACTACACTCATACACTTAGTGTTTAATTGATAAAACCTTATTTTAAACATTGAACTACGTGAGTAAAGCACAATTTACGGGGTGTGTCTTCGTGTTAGACATTAGCATTGACACTCTATGTAGAAGTATCAATAGAATATACTACTGTGAAGGCGTTTTAGATAAGCGAGCCATAAACTTCACTTTACCTGAATCCTCACTTGTAGTGTTTAAACACGATATTAAAGAGACACTTATATGTGATAGCGGGCGGTTTCAAGTTCACGTCTGGGGTAGGGATAAGTATACAATATGGGAACTACCAAGCGGAACACATACCTGTGTAGTTCTACGGGGAGTTTATCTCGACGACTGCGGGGATTTCTACGTGGTGTCAAGAAAGCCCAGTGGCTGTAGAGAAATAAACGCGTCTCCATGCGAGCTCGAGTTGTCCAAAATACTAGTTCAACTAGGATCCTCGTTGTTTCTGCTCGCTGATTTAAATGTGGAGCAAGAGGCCCTCAATGTACTTGAACATGGAATTGACGAGAGTAAGTGCCTTAATAGACTCGACAAGGTGAAGAGAACTCTCTAGGAGGTATACAGTGCGAGAGTAGAATGGTTTAGTCCTATCTCGGGGATTGGTACAGTGTTTGTTGACATGCACGTTCACTGTACAGAACTCGAGGATTTAAGTAAGTACAGTGGTAACTACGTGTTAGTATGTGTCTCAGACAGCCCCGAGTCGAGTTATGCAACTATCAAGTTATCAGAAAAATACGAGTATGTAAAGCCCTGTATCGGCATACACCCCTGGTTAGCACACGAGTACACAACTAGAGATGCTTCAAAGCTTTTAGAGGAGTTAGCCGCTAAAGTGAAGTGTCTAGGAGAAGTCGGATTAGACAAGAAGTTTAAGCCTGACACACTTGACAAGCAATTAGCAGTCTTTAATGTGTTTTTAGATTACGCTAGGGAATATGACTTACTACTAAATCTCCACGCTGCCGGGGCGTGGGACGTGGTCTTTAAGCTAGTATACTCGAAGAACATTAACAAAGCGTACTTTCACTGGTATACAGGGCCTTTAAATCTCGCCGATCAGATCTCGAGCGTAGGCTACTTTATTGGTGCAAACCCAGCACTCACTATTCAAGAAAAACACAGAGAGGTATTAGGCCACATAAGGCTAGAGAGCATTTTAACTGAGAGTGACGCGCCCTACTATTATAGGGGTCTAAACTTAACTCCAGAGCTCATAGATAAGGTTATACTCTACTTATCCGAGAAAAACCACTTAGAGCCTAGAAAAGTCAAGGACATTATTTACGGAAACTTCAAGAAGCTATTCAAGTAGCTTATTCACTATGTTCGCTAACTCGACTGTAAGTTCTCTAATACGCTTAATTTGTGATGTGAGCTCACTTAGTTTCGACCTCATTTTTCCAAGCTCCTCTTCGAGCATCTTGTTTCTCTCTTCAAGAACTCTCTTCTCTTCTCTTAATTTCTCGATTTCTAACTGCGTTTTTTCGACTTCAAGGGCAGTTATTTGTTGAGGCGCCGTAACAAATGGTACTGCGATTTTGAGTTCCCCACGTTTAATCTTCTCGTAGGTCTCAGCTACTAGTTTCCCAGCTTTAGTTTTCTGATTTAGGTGCCCTCTAATAGTGACCTCCGATCTTCCAAGCTCCTCGGCGATTTCAGATACAGGCACTCCAGCCTTATACCTCGCAAACGCCGCGGCCGCAACGGCTAGACTATCTATCCACGTTGACCTCTCAACCGGGTCTCTTATCAGGTCTAAGACCTCTGGCCTGTAGAGAGTTCCTATTATCAGTGCCATTTCAAGCTGCTGAATCTCTCTCTTACCAATAGGTTTTAGTGGAATACTCGACAAGTCTATTACTAATTCACTCTCACTCACACACATCACCTAGAATACTCTAATTAAACTCGTAATCCAAGTAACTAATACTACAATAGCTAATTAAATACTGTTCACTGCGTCAAAGTTTACTTGATCCTTAATGAATCTCCACTACACCACAGCAAACTCCCAAAATTCTGTTTCACTACTCTAGGACTACTCTGTTTTCTCGGCGATGTACTGTATAAAGTACGTGAAAATAGGGCTAGGATTTAATGGCCTACTCTTAAACTCCGGGTGAAATTGTAAACCTAAGTAAAATTGCTCAGTGTTTTTGAGCTCAACTATTTCAGCAAAACCTTCTTCGCTAAACCCCGATATAGTCATACCGTTCTCCTCGAGGACGTCAATATATTTTGGGTTAACACTGTATCTGTGTCTATGTCTTTCGTAAACCTCACTTAAACCATATATTCTCCACGCTAGTGAGCCTGGTCTAATAATTACTTTTAGTGCTCCAAGCCTGAGGGTGCCTCCAATCTCTCTTACACCTCTTTGACCCGGTAGTAGGTCTATTACAGGGTGCCTGGTGTTCGGATCTATCTCTGTGCTATTAGCACCCTGTAAACCTATAACATTACGCGCAAACTCAACAATCATTAGTTGCATTCCAAAGCATATTCCGAGAACGGGTATCCCTCTCTCCCTTAAGTACTGAATAGCCTTAATCTTCCCCTCAGCTCCTCTAACTCCAAACCCAGGTAATATTACTGCCCCATTAATTCTCTCGAGAAGCTTCAAGTACTCAGAACTGTTTTCGATACTGGTCGCCTCAATCCACACGAGGTCTACTTTAACTCTATTCCACGCCGAGGCGTGTCTCAAAGCCTCAATTATGCTCACATAGCTATCTTTAATCTTCGTGTACTTGCCAATCATACCAACTTTAACTGTTTTAATCGGATTTTCTAACTTGTTAACGAAATCAGCCCAGTCTGCGAGATCTGGTTTTCGCTTTTCAAGTCCAAGTCTCTCTAAAATATAATCCGAGAACCCCTGCTCGTAGAGTATTAGAGTGACTCTATAGGGGTTTGCAACGTCCGGGTTACTAAATACAGCTCTAAGCGGGACATTGCCGTAGAGTGCAATCTTATAGCGCGCTTCTTCGTCAAGCCACTTCGAAGATCTAACGACAATAGCGTCTGGTATAATACCTATTCGCCTAAGCTCCTGAACACTGTGTTGAACCGGTTTTGTCTTAAGTTCTCCTGATGGCAAAACGGGAGCTAAGGCTACGTGAATATAAAGCGTATTCTCATCTCCCTCTTCAACCCTCATCTGCCTAGCTGCCTCTAAAAAGGGAAGTCCCTCGATGTCACCGACAGTTCCCCCTATCTCAACAATAGCTATGTCTGCGCTCTGGTCTCTAGCTATTTCTCTCACTCTATTCTTAATCTCGTCGACAACATGCGGTATTACTTGAACGCATTGACCGAGATAATCCCCTCTCCGCTCTTTAGTCACCACGCTTAAGTATATTTGTCCTGACGTAATGTTGTTCTTTTTAGAGAGATTATGGCCGAGGAACCTCTCGTAGTGCCCTATATCCATATCTGTTTCTCCACCGTCTTCGGTTACAAATACTTCTCCGTGCGCGTATGGATTCATAGTCCCCGCGTCTACGTTGAGATAGGGGTCTATTTTTACTAGTGTAACACTGTAACCGCATCTTTTCAGTAACATGCCAGTAGAAGCTGCAACTATGCCCTTTCCAAGCCCTGAGAGTACACCTCCCGTAATGAAAATGAACTTTGTCAACGTGCCCGCTTATAAATACCTGTTAAGACGCTTTAAAACTCTTCTACTCATTAAAAATAATTATGAGCACGAATGTAGAAGTCACGTATACTACTTGGGAGGAGATACACAGAGCTCTCGGTGTTTTAGCTAGGAGAGTCGTCTTAGACAGTAAACCAGATGTTCTCGTAATAATAGCGAAAGGCGGCCTTATCCCGGGGAGAATTCTAGCTGATTTCCTAATTATCGACGACATTGGACTAATAGAGGCCAAGTTCTATAAGAGTATTGGCATTAGGGGCGAGAAGCCGTATATAAAATCAGCCACACTACCCTCAATAACGGGTAAGAACGTCCTAGTTGTTGACGACGTGGTGGATACAGGACGTACTATGCAACTAGTCGTTGACTACCTCTCAAGTCACAAGGCAAAGTCTATTAAAACACTAGCTATTTACGTTAAGCCCTGGTCTACTTATATCCCAGACTACTACTACGCGCAGACTACTAAGTGGATTGTGTTTCCATGGGAAATATGCGAGGCGCTGAGAGAGGGGGTTGTTGAAAAGGAGGCTTTTAAGGGATTAGGAGACTACTGTGAGAAGTAGTGCCAAGTATCTTACCGCACTACTTTCAGCACCTTGTCCGGGTATATGACTATTCCCTTATCAGTAATCTCGAATACGTGTCTCTTCATACTGTGACTTGTGCCCCTCATTTTCCACACTATAATACTCCTCACCAGCTCCCCCTCAATCTCGTCTAGATCCAGTCTCACAATGCCGTCAGCGGCGTGTTCTACTCCTGGTCCACCAAAACCCCTCTCAGTTACTGAGACTTGTGATACGAGTATGCTAGTTGTACCCATTCCTGATAGAACTTTCTTTAACTGAAGTATAATACCCCTAGCTACTGAGGGCTTTGTGAGGTATAGTGTAGAGACACTGTCAACTACTACTCTCTGAGCGTTTACCTCTCTAATAGCTGTCCTCAGGACGTCTACGAGCTCTTCTACACTGTCAGGGTCTTTCACCACGTACTTCTCTCTCTTGGCAGCCTCGCCGATTCCTGCTGTGAATGCGTCTATAATCGCGAATTTTCCCTCTTGCTCGTGTTGCTTCACATCCCAACCGAAATTCTTCATGTTGACGCGCACTTGAACAGGGTGTTCTTCTAGCGCCACGTATATACCGGGTTCGCCCAGCTGAAGTCCATTCCACAGAAACTGCATTGAGAAAATACTCTTACCAGTTCCAGGCCCACCACTTAACAACACGACGTTTCTCTTTGGTATACCCCCACCAAGTATTTCGTCGAATCCCGGAATACCCGTCTTAACTCGCTCAACCATGTCCCACCACCAATTTAAGTCACTAATTAGAATAGGGTTCTATTAAACCGTTGCTTAGCGTGTTATTTTAATAAAGGAGTCCTACTTACTTCTTAACGGTGTAGATATGAATACGCAGAGTAGCGAGAAATCCGCTAAACTAAGAGTAGCGGAGGCGCGTACAAGAGACGTTGGCAGGAGAATAGCTAGAATCGACCGTGAAACTATGAGAAAGCTAAATGTAGACGTAGGCGACTTCATAGAGGTCAATGGACCGAAGGGGAGAGAGGTCTTAAAGGTGTGGCCTGCATACCCCGAAGACGAGGGTATGGGTATTATTAGAATTGATGGAACTGCACGCAAGAATTTAGGAGTCGCGCCTGGAGACTACGTTACTGTGAGACCTATAAAAGTTGAGCCCGCAAAGCGCGTAGTTGTAGCCCCCTTAGACATTATTAGAGGAATTAATGCAGACTTCGAGTACCTCGCTCAGGTTGTTAAAAAGACCCTCATGGGGAACCCCGTAAAGCGGGGAGACGTCATAGTCATACCTTTCTATGGACTTAGATTTATAGTTACCAGTGTACAGCCCTCAGCTGTAGTGTACATTGTTGAGGACACTGTTGTTGAGGTTAGAGAGCAGCCCGTTAGGCCGGAGGCTATTAGTGAAGGCGTTCCGCGAGTCACGTGGGAGGATATTGGTGACCTAGAGGAGGTTAAGCAGAAAATAAGAGAAATTGTCGAGTTACCGCTAAAACACCCCGAGCTGTTTGAGAGACTTGGAATTGAGCCACCTAAGGGAATACTACTCTACGGCCCTCCGGGTACAGGTAAGACCCTGTTAGCTAAGGCCCTCGCAAACGAGATTGGTGCCTACTTTATAAGTATAAATGGCCCTGAAATAATGAGCAAATTCTACGGTGAGTCAGAAGAGAGGTTAAGAAAAGTCTTTGACGAAGCCCAGGCTAACGCCCCTGCCGTTATATTCATCGACGAGATTGACAGTATTGCACCAAAAAGAGAGGAAGTAGTTGGCGAAGTAGAAAAGCGCGTTGTAGCCCAACTACTAGCACTCATGGACGGCCTTAAGGAGAGAGGAAAAGTCATTGTTATTGGCGCGACAAACCGCCCAGAGGCCCTAGACCCGGCTCTGAGAAGGCCTGGGAGGTTTGACAGAGAGATAGAAATACCGCCTCCAGATAAGAGAGCTAGGCGTGAAATACTAGCTGTTCACACCAGGAATATGCCCCTCTCCGACGACGTAGATCTCGATAAAATAGCAGAGATCACTCATGGATACACAGGAGCCGATTTAGCTGCCCTGGTTAAAGAGGCGGCGATGAACGCGCTGAGAAGGTTCCTGCAAGCGGAGAACATAGATTTAAACCAGCCAATACCAGCCGAGAAGCTCGAGAAGCTCAGAGTGACCATGGAGGACTTCTTAGCGGCTATGAGAAGCGTGCAGCCAACACTTATTAGAGAGGTGTTTGTGGAAGTACCCGAGGTTAGGTGGAGTGATGTAGGTGGACTAGAAGATGTAAAACAAGAACTTAGAGAGAGCATTGAGTGGCCTATGAGGTATCCACACGTATTTGAGAAAATGGGTATTCAGCCACCAAAAGGCATACTCCTATTCGGTCCACCGGGAACGGGTAAAACCCTGCTTGCCAAGGCTGTAGCTACGGAGAGCGGAGCTAACTTTATTGCTATAAGAGGCCCCGAGATACTCAGCAAGTGGGTTGGAGAATCCGAGAAGGCTATTAGGCAGATATTTAGAAGAGCCCGCATGGTAGCTCCAGCGATAGTCTTCTTCGACGAGATAGACTCAATAGCTTCTATAAGGGGGAGCGACCCTAGCGGTGTAATAGACAGAATTGTTAATCAGCTTTTGACAGAGCTAGACGGCATACAGCCTCTCCGCAGAGTGACCATTATAGCTGCGACTAATAGGCCTGACCTACTAGATCCCGCTCTCTTGAGGCCGGGTAGATTTGACAAGTTAATCTACGTCCCACCACCCGACTTCAAAGCTAGACTAGAGATCTTTAAAGTCCACACGAGAAAAATGCCTCTGAGTGAAGACGTAAACATAGAAGAACTAGCTAAGTTAGCAGACGGATATACAGGTGCCGATATAGCAGCTGTGTGTAGAGAGGCCACAATGATAGCGCTGAGAGAAACATACGCGAATACTGGGTCTCTTCAAGTTGTGAAGGTCTCTAGAAAGCACTTCTTAGACGCTCTTTCAAGGATCCCACCTAGTCTCAGTAAAGCAGATATTGACATGTATGAGAGGCTGGCGCGGGAAATAAAGAAAATGAGTACAAGCGGAGGATTTAAGAGAATTCAACTACCCTACGGCTAGTTAAACCCACTAGAGCGTGTTAAAGTATTGACCAGCGAGGAGAAGAGCTCAGAGAAGACTATTGTAACTATACCCTCATCTTTCACACGGCTTATTAGAGAGATCGGTAAGTTAGCTGACAGACTAGTAGAGTCGAGGTTTAGATTTCTCCTAGTAATATCCGGGTCCGATCCCGTTAAACTAGGACTACTCTCAGCGAGGGCCATTAACTACTATGTAAAGAAGTATAGGAGTGTGAGTAAGAGTAGGAGTATTAAAGGCCTATATGTTTATCACGACGAATTTACAGAAGCTCTTAAACTAAGAGAAGTGTTCGAGAAAAAGATCTCCTCTGAAAACCTAGTCGAATTCGAGTACGCTGTATACGAGAAGAGCGAAAAGTACCTGGGCACTACAGTGCAGGTATTAGTAATGGACTTGACGAGAGACTTAAAGCCAAACGACGTCGGCAGACTAGTGGGTATAGTTGAGGGAGGAGGATTAATAATCTTCTTGACGCCACTGTGGAGTACATGGGACACATTCAAGACGATCTTCAAGGAGACTCTAACGGTTCCTCAGTACCCCGAGCCGCGTCACGTCTTTATAACTTGGTTTAAGAGAAAGCTGCTCGAGCACGACGGGATATCCATTTACGATGCTGACAACAACACGGTTATAAAAAAGCCCGTTCTAAAAAGGCTTCCTGTAGGTTCTAGTCAAGCTGTGGAGATACCTAGAGAGAGGCTTTTCCCTAGAGAAGTGTATGAGCTCGCGCTTACAAGAGATCAGGTCAATGTGATAAAAATCATTGAGAACTTCTACGAAAAGCCTAAGAGAGGGGCTAAAAAAGTACTCGTGCTAACCGCTGACAGAGGTCGTGGTAAGAGCTGTGCTATAGGTATAGGCATAGTTGGCTTTATTCACTGTTTACGAAGAGTAAAGCCAAGGGTTAGAGTCCTAGTTACATCTCCTGAACCCAGGAATGTTCACTCATTAATGACACTTGCGTCTAGAACCCTCGAGAAACTAGGATTCAAGTATGAGACTGTGAAAAGAGAGGGCTATATTGTTGAGCTAAAGGGGCCGGGTTTCAGTATTGAGTACTGGGAGCCCTTAACAATACCTAAGCTTAAAGGCGACTTAGTAGTCGTAGATGAGGCTGCCGGAGTACACGTACCTCTACTCTACAAGATCCTGGACTCTCATAGTAGACTAATCTTCTCGACGACTATTCACGGCTATGAGGGGTCGGGTAGAGGATTTTCAGTAAGGTTCTTGAAAAGACTGAGAAGTATTGAAAACATTACACTCTATCAATACGAAATGGAGCAGCCCATTAGGTATGGTTTAAACGACCCGATAGAGGAGTGGCAATTTAAGACTCTACTACTTGACGCTGAGCCAGCTGAGCTGGACGAGAAGGATCTCGAGGACATAGAGTTAAAGAGACTTACCTACGTAAAGTACGATCCACATGATCTCTTCAACATGGAGGAGGAGCTGAGACAGCTCTTTGGAATATACGTCTTAGCACACTATAGGAACGAGCCAGATGACCTA
The DNA here is from genome assembly GCA_020833245.1 of Desulfurococcaceae archaeon. Taxonomy (GTDB): domain Archaea; phylum Thermoproteota; class Thermoprotei_A; order Sulfolobales; family Desulfurococcaceae; genus UBA285. The sequence continues at coordinate 38,318 of JAJHQQ010000003.1, read as the reverse complement.
GGAATGCTGGCCGACGCACCACATCACATTATAAGAGCTGTAAAAACACGGTCGGGTAAAGTCGTGTGTGCTATTCAAATAGCCCAAGAGGGCCCTGTAGACGAGAAAACCGCAGTAGAGCTCCTTAGAGGTGGGAGAATACCGGGGAACATCTTGCCTGATAGATTTCTCAAGCACACTAGACTCTTAGAGTTCTCTAATACGAAGGGTTGGAGAATAGTTAGAATCGCGACGCATCCAGCTGTTCAGGGCAAGGGCATTGGGAGCTGGGCTCTAGAGAGGGTTTTTGAGGAGGCTTCTCAGCTAGGACTCGACTGGGTTGGTGCCGGATTTGGCGTCACAGAGGAGCTTTTGAGGTTTTGGATTAGAAATGGATTTAGCGTAGTCCACATAAGCCCCGAGAGAAACCCTGTGAGTGGGGAGTACACGATACTTGTCATTAAGCCTTTAACCGACTACGCCGCTAGGCTTGTTGATATCGCTAAGTATGAGTTTAAAATGAAGCTATTAGATAGCATTAGTACTAATTACAGGGAACTGGAGCCTGAAGTTGTGTTGTTGCTGCTGGATAGCGAGCCCTATACTTGTAGTGATCCCAGCAGCCTCTTCACTCTAATAGCTCTGGATAGACTGTGGACTTACTGCATAGGCCCTATGACATTTGAGGCAGCAGCAGACTTGATGTTCAAGATTGGTAGACTACACTGGCTTATTCCTAGAGATAAGAGGCCTGTTCTCAGTAGATTACGGGAGCTACTACTAGTAATAAAGGCTCTCCAGGGACGCACCTGGGACGAGGCTTCTGAGCTCCTTAAGAAGTCTGTTAAGTCTATTCAAGAGGAAGTACACGAGATCGCGTGTATTTACTTCGAGTATTTAAGCGGTAAATCACCTCAAGACTACGCACCAGGCGTGCTTATAGATCAGTACAGATACCTAGACGGGGCCTACACGTGACACGGGTTTTTAAAGTAGACCCGCTTAACCCTGATCAAGACGTTATACGCCAAGTCGCCAGTATACTCAGAAGCGGCGGCCTAGTGGCTTTTCCAACAGAGACTGTTTATGGACTAGGAGCCGCGGTCTTTAATGAGCAGGCTGTTAGGAGAGTGTATATTGTTAAGCAGAGGCCTTTTGATAACCCATTAATAATACACATAAGTAGTCTTGAAATGCTCTACTTAGTCGCGGAGGATATCTCGGAGAGAGAAGTTAAGCTCATAGAGAAGTTCTGGCCGGGCCCTTTAACTCTAATTTTACCTAGAAACCCCAGGGTCCCTAGAGTAGTCTCCGGGGGTCTTGACACTGTAGCTGTGCGTATGCCCGCTCACCCAGTTGCACTTGCACTTATAAGAGAGCTCGGAGAACCCATAGCAGCGCCAAGTGCTAATCTAGCTGGAAGGCCCAGCCCTACGAGTGCAGAGCACGTTATTCAAGACCTCTATGGGAAAATAGACGCTATAGTGGATGGAGGTGTAACCCTCTATGGCATTGAGTCGACTATTATAAACGCGCGGACGAACCCGCCAATTCTACTTAGACCTGGAGCATACCCGGTAGAAGAGATTGAGCGCGTACTCGGCGAGAAAGTCGCTGTGCCAGATTATGCTAGGGGTCTCGGAGAAGCCACACTGGCACTCGCTCCGGGAATGAGGTATAGACACTACGCGCCCGAAACGCCCCTTATACTAGTCGACCCGGTATCTGGCAGGATAGACACTCTAGTCTCTAAAGTACTGTCAACTATTATGGAGCTTCGCGACATGTACTCAAAAATATGCGTAGTGTCCTCTAAAGAGACTGCTAACGCCTACAGGTCTCTTGAAGGAGTCAGCGTCATTGAGATCGGTTCCAGGTGGAATATTTTTGAAGTAACTAGAAACCTCTTTAAGACACTGAGAATTCTCGACACGCTGAAGTGCGATATTGGCTTGGTAGAGGGTTTTGAGGAGCGGGGGCTCGGGCTAGCCGTCATGAATAGACTTAGAAAAGCCTCTTATAAGAGAATACTGGCATAAGCGCGAGTACTCTATCTGATCTTGACTACGGTAATCTTATAACCACGTAGTAGAGTAGTTAAAACACTAGTTACAACGCTCTCCACGTATTTATCAGTCTCGGGATCGCCGTATAGTCTGAGAACCGCCTCGTTAAACCCCGGGTAAATGTGTAAACTCGCGACAATTAAGCCATTATGCATTATTCTAATACTGTAAGAGTGCCTCTCAGCCCACAAACCCCGTCTTCTCATCTCGTAAATAAGCCTGTTAAGCGTTTTCACATCAACGCCTTTTATACTCATATTTAACGCCCACCAAGCACGTAGCTCTGCCAGTAGGAAGAGGCATAGTAATTAAGACCTGTGATACTATGACTAACTAGGGATGATTGAGCTCTACAAGGTCTGATATGTTGATGTGCCCGCGCAGGGATGACCACGTGTTATGGTCTATTTCTATTCTTCACCGCTAGTCGATGTCCTCTATAGACTGTATCTGTTTTATTAATTCCTCGTCAGATAGCCTACTTATTCTTTTCTCCAGTGCTTTAACGCACCTCCCGTCGGGAAGGAGGCTATTTATTCTACACCCCGCGTACTGGCACTCGCCGTTAATGCAGTCTCCACCTGTTAATCTACACTGGGCAACTCTGAGTATGCGTCCTTTAATAGGCTTATTAACGATAAAGAGCGCGTCTTTTCCACACCGGAATAGTGGACACAGGGGATTGCACTTATCCATTAGTGGCTGGGGTTGAACTCTCACCTCGTCAACACTACTAGCGTGATGCTGTGGTGTTCTGTGATGAGGGTGTTTATCTCTCGCAGGATCACGCCTCGGGAACTCTCTAGTGTATTTCATAAAGGCACCTATTAGGCCACACACCCATATTAACTAATTGTACCCGGGAGCTTAAAATGTCTTAATGCCTAGTTCACTACGGTTTCCACCAGCTGAAAACGTAGTAGTCTACTTTCCCCCTGTTGTAAACAGCTACTACGAGCTTTTTTCTAACAGAGTGTAGTAGTCTACCGGCTCTAACAAATTCAATTGGATCTACTTTGTCACCCGCACTATACACGAGTGCTCCAAATGGAGCGTGGTCTATTCCTGGTCCATGCCTGTAAATCATGTAGTCACAGCCGAATTTTAGTCCTCTTCTCACTACAAAGCCTCGCTCTTTTAAATCAACATACACTCTGTATAGAGGCTCAAATCTCTCAATAGTCTCTCTACTAGTTGACAGTATCTCTTTGAGGTTTAGAATTCTATTACCCTTAACTACTTTTACTTTATTTCTCTCGACGAGATACGCTGCTTCTATGAGTGAGAGCTCAAGCGGTGCATTAGTGTCTCTACTTCTAGGCTTATTTACACCTAGAAAAGTCCCGTAGTAACCATCCCAGTATATTTTATTAGCACAAGGATAGTCGAGTACGACTGCTCTGTTGTGTAGTATATAGGCGAGGCACTCCTCTGATCTCTCTACGCCATCGCCGACTTTACTAGTATTAGGTATCGTAGCTCTTCACCCGCGCTCTTAAAGAAGTCGCTTACCTCTTCTAAGTGCTCATATATGTCTTTTAGTATTAGTAGCGCTGAGACGTAGCCAGCGTACTTACCGTACATTTCAAATAAGCCCCTTCTAAACTTCTCATCTATGTCTTCTTCAATAATAAACACTCTATTTAAGATCTCGAGTGCCTTTTTAGGTGAAACTCTCAGCTTGTCTAGACTAGCCTCTAGAGAGTCTAGTTGCTCTTTTAACATCTCAATGAAGCGCACAAAGTCGTCTGTTGCTTCTCTTCCAACTAGTACTCCATTTTCAATCATGAGTGCAAACCTGTAACCCACGCCGTCGAGGTGTTGTATAATTCTATCTAGTATTCGAGTTATCTCAATGTAACTTCTCGTAGATGTTGATAACTCGCTACTCTTAACGAGGTATTCCATTATTTGAGATTTCTGGTTTTCACCTCTCTCTTTAATACTTCTTACTTTCCCGTAAATGTCGATTACTGTACGTTTCTTTTCCGAGTTTAAGTCACCGTAGGCCTGTAAAAGCGATCTCAGCGCTTCAAGCTCATCCCTAATAATTCTACACAGATTTACTAAGTACTCTGTTGCCGTTAACTCCACTAGAGCCCTCTCAGCACTAGCCTCCTCTATAGACATGATGCTTACACACCAACGCTGTCTTCATCGATTTCTTATTTCTTGTGGATATAAATGAAATAAGAGGTATTTAAGCTAGTTGTAGCAAGGGGGGTTTAATTGCGGTTTTTAGTTATTGACGCGCTTGCGCGCTCGGCGGGATCACGCTACTCTACATTTGACGTGGTCGGTACATCGCCGAGAATTGTAGCTGGAATCCTCGAAGAATTCGGAGACACTCTTTTACTCCCGTACGAGGCCGTAATGGGCAAGGCTAATATAATTCATAGTTATGACGCGTTCTTTATTTCAGCAATGAGTAGTGACTACCTCGCATTAAAGAGATTAGTAACAGAGCTCAGAAGGCACTCGACTTCTCCAATAATTGTAGGTGGGCCCGTTAGCTTCGAGTATGATAGAGTCCTAAGTGAGCTACCAGTGGACTACGTTATTATTGGTGAGGCTGAAATACCACTAAGACACTTCATGCAGTGCCTCAAGGATGGTAGAGCTTATGAGTGCTTAGAAAAGGTTCCCGCACTGGCGTTTAGAAGCGGAAATAGAATTACTTTGACGTCTAGACACGTATACACGCCAAAAGAGCTATTATCAAAAACTAAACCGTGGATTAAAGTAGACGTCTCCTATAAGCCTACGTGGATATACAGGTTTTACGTTGAAGTTCTACGAGGATGTAGTAATTTTTCTCGCCCACTCATTAGTAAAGGAGGATTAAACTGCATACTCTGCATGAAGTGCCGTAGTAGTAGTCTCGTAGATAGAGTTACTTGCCCAAGCGAAATACCACCTGGATGTGGTTTCTGCGCAGTTCCCTACATGTTTGGTCCTCCTAGAAGCAGGAGCATAGGATCAATTGTCAGAGAAATCGAGGAGCTAGTGAATCACGGTGCACGCAGAATAGTTCTAAGCGCGCCAGACTTCTTAGATTATGGTAGAGAAGAACTTGTGGACTCCCCACTGACAGACCCCTGCACTCCTCTTGCGAACAGAGATGCTATTGAGAGTTTACTTAACTCTGTGTTCTCCATTGATGAGGTTAAAAGCGGAAAAGTCACTGTCATGATAGAAAATATAAAAGCGTGTCTCGTAGATGAGGAAGTAGGGAAGATCCTGGGTACTTACTTAAAGGGTACTACTGTGCATATTGGTCTTGAAACAGGATGTGACTGGTACAATGACAGAGTGCTTGGTAAGCCTATCAGCGTTAGACACGTTCTGCGTGCCTGTAAAATTCTAAAAGACGAGGGTTTAAGACCATACGTGTACGTAATGTATGGGCTCCCATTCGCTTCTCGAGAAGTGTACCAGGAGACGATGAGAGCTATTATAGCTCTCAGTGAAATTGGAGTTGAAAAGATCACTCTTTACAAGTACACTAAACTACCCGCTACAGCTTTCAGTATACTTAGAGATGAGGAGTCGCGTGAGGTCTCCTACAGCACTATAAGAGAACTCAAAAAGCTAGTTAACAAGTACAATGCCGCTATGAAGAGAGCGCTCATTGGGAGTAAAATAGACGTCTACTTAGTTAAAGGAGAGAGAGGTGTGTACTGTTACCCGGTTAAACACGGCCCCGTAGTAGTGATCCCTGCTAAGCACTTACCTCGCGAAGAAATCCACGGATGTAGGGGCATTGTCGAGGTGACAGATATTGGAAGCAGATTTGTTCACGGTAGGCTTATTAGGATTTTAGAGTGTCCACAATGTTCTTAAGCTTCTCGGCTAGAGCTAAAGCCTTTGAGGCGTCTCCTTCGAGGTATCTAGTTTTGAGTATTTGTGAGGCTGATTCCAGAATACTAATTGTGTAAGGAATACTAACTAGTACTAGCATTCTATAGTAGACACTAATGTATTTGAGTAACACGTCGCAGTGCTGTGCTTGCTGTAACACATCTCTACTCCTCTCGAGAGCGCTGGTAGCCTGCGGAATAGCTCCTTCAACAGAGCTAATGAAGTCTGAAAGCAGTTCAATATTTCGTGTAGAAGTCGCTATTTTGCCCTTTTCAATGAGGTCTTCGAAGGAGTCTACTAGATCCTTTAGATTTTGAAGCGTCTCGTGTAAACTCATGACTCTTTAACCTTCCTAATAGTTGCTATGCTGTTGTCTGCAACGCCTTGTTTTTCGAGCTCGGCTGGATACACGTATACTACCTCCTCTCCAGGTTTAGCGTCGAATACCTCAGCTGTAAATACAGCTTTCTTTCTCCCAGAAACAACTACTTCTACTGTATCACCATTCTTCACGCCTATTAATTGAGCTACCAAGCTGGGAATTCTAGCAACCGGTTTATTTAACCCTCTCTCAAACCGTATTCTAACTCGCTTTTCTGAAACACTAAAGCCCTTTTTCTTCTCTATAATTTCCGAGGCAGGTGGAATTATTGCAACAAGCTTCGACACGTCTATTTTAACTTCTTTACCAGCCTCCTTGCTCTCAGGGCGCTCTTCACTCAAACCAGTACACCCACCAATAGGTATTTTGAGTAGAAGACATAATAAACATTAGAAGACTGTGGTTGAGTGTAAAGCGCGGTGTAATAACACGAAAGTTACTTCACGGTCTAGAACAGATATGTTGACAGACTGCTCGTTATTAAACTATTAAGTCGCTCTGGTATACTATCTATTTTTACTCTCTCCTGCTGCGTAGTGTCCCTGTACCTAATCGTTACCGTGCCGTCCACCAAGGTTTGGTGATCAACTGTTATAGCGTAAGGCACTCCAATCTCGTCTATTCGAGCATACCTCCTCCCAATACTTCCCTCATCATCGTATAGTGCTCTAAAACCTCTTCCCACTAATTCTCTATGTATATTCTTGGCAATACTGACCATTTTCTGGTACTCTGGCTTTTTACCGGCGAGTAGGGGGAGTACCGCTACGTGGTAGGGTGCTATGTATGGTGGAAGCCTTAATAATACTTTTCCATCTCGCTCACTATACGCGTACTCTAAAACCACGTGGAGAAGTCTCTCTAGTCCAAACGACGGCTCCACGACGTGTGGGTAGATTTTTTCACCGTGAACTTTTACCTCATTTCTCTTAATAGTGAAGCACTCCCTTGGTAAAATCACGCCTGCTATCTCAATATTACTTCTACTTTGAAGCTCCTTGTAGAGTTCTTCTGGGCTTCGCTTTGAAAGCTCCCTCATTACTTCGGGATATTTAGATTCACCAACTACTTTTCGTACTGCCTCGGGGTCGGGGTACGCCGCCTCAACTGTTTTAACTACTGGGATCTCGTACTTCTTAAAATACGTTAAATCAGCCTTGCTATACTCCGCGTGCCTCTCAAGGTCATATGTTGTCCTGTAAGCGTAGCCAGCAACCTCAATCCAACCATACCTTGACGTGTAGACTTCCTGGTCAAATGTTTGAGCAGAGTAGTGAGCTCTCTCGTGTGGTAGCTTTTCAAAAAACCTTATTTTCTCCCGTGGTATCCCCAGGCTCCTAATAAATATGTTTCCTACACCCATCCAGTAAGCGAGCCAAGCAGACTTTACAACCTTGTTCTCTATAAGCTCTCTCACAGTTAACTCAACAGGTTCTTCAATACCTCTTAGTCTCATATCGCCTGTCACGACTCTAAGCTTCTCACTAAGCACTTTCTCGGAGTTAGCACTTACCTCCTCTCTCTCCTTCTCGGGGTCAAAAAAGAACTCTACCTCCATGATCGTGAATTCTCTCAGTCTTATTAGAGCCTGCCTAGGCGAGATCTCGTTTCTAGCAACTTTCCCGATCTGCGCTATCCCGAGAGGAAGTCTCTCCCCCACGATTCTCAGCATTTTCGCGAAGTTTATAAACATACCCTGAGCATGCTCAGGCCTCAAATAGCCCAAAGACCCCTTGTATGGGCCTATTTCAGTTGAAAATAGGAGTAAAGCAGACATGGCTGGCTTAAACTCTCCCCCGCAGTCGGGGCACTTTATATTGTGCTTCTTTATAACCTCGTCTATTTCGTGTAGTTTAAACCCCTCAACGTCTACCCCAGCGAGCTCCTTCACGAGGTGATCGGCTCTAAAGATCCTCCCACAACTAGAACACTCAACAACAGGGTCTGTAAAGTGCTCTTCATGCCCACTTGCTTTAAAGACCACGCGCGGATTTATAATAGGAGTTTCTAATTCAACGATGTTTTCCTGTAAGTAAATAAAGAACTTAGACCATAAGTCTACTATACTCCTTTTTACTAGAACGCCAATTGGCCCGAAATCGTAAAACCCGGCCACTCCGCCGTAAATTTCAAATGAAGGCCAGTAAATTCCCCTCCTCCTAGCTAACTCCGAGACTTTCTCGTGTAGGTCATTGCTAGTCAATGAGTATCATCCTCGCAAATTTGCTTACAGAGCTTTCTAGTCATAATGAGAGTTAAAAATACAACGCGCTTTTAGCGTATAATACCATAAACCTGGCTGTACAGTACTGTGTGAACCTCTACGGGTGAGTACGCGTTGACGTGGAGGGTTTTACTTCAAGAACCTGTCTTTGGCTGCGTTGAGAACAGGAGTTCACCTATAAGCGTGATCGGTATACCACTAGATCATACTGGGACGTTTAGACCCGGAACGAGGTTTGCTCCAATGAGGATTAGAGAGGCCTCGTGTAACATAGAGCTATATTCTATTTCAGCTGGTGTTTTTCTCGACGATATAGGCTTCAAGGACTATCGAGACTTATTGCTACCACCAGAAGGACTTGAACAAGTAGCTAAGTACATTGATCTCGCACTTAAAAACATCCTTGAAGAACACAGGGGGCTACTCATAAGTCTGGGAGGAGAGCACTTACTAACTTACTTCGCCATCAAGCCTCTCCTGAGCAAAATAGATACACTCGTAGTTTTCGACGCACACCTCGACACCAGAGACGAGTATATTGGGTCTAGACTAAACCACGCAACTTTTCTCAGAAGACTCATAGAGGAAACCCCGGACCTCAACGTTATTCACATTGGGTCGAGAGCGTACAGTAAAGAGGAATTAGAATTTGCCGCGAGGAAGAATATCAAGTTATACAACGCGCTGAGAGCTCTACGAGGCGATATTAACATCGGAGAACTCGGGCGCGTGTATGTAAGCATTGACATGGACGTCTTTGACCCGGCCTACGCACCCGGAGTATCAAACCCAGAACCACTAGGAATAGACCCCGCTACTTTCATGAACATCCTTAAGCAAATTTACGATAAGTCCACGGGAATGAGTGGAGTAGACATCGTGGAGGTAAATCCGCTAATCGATACTAGTAGCATTACGAGTACTCTCGCGGCTAAAATAGCCATAGAGTTATCGGGGCTATACGCAGGGAGCCTTAAATAGCTCTCACGATCCTGTAAGGCTTAGCTACTTTATACACTATTTCATAAGTGCACTTAGGGCACCTAACCTGCCTCCCATAAATCCTGTACATTTCATCAGGGTCAAATACGTACCCACACTTTCCACACTTGTACTTAGCCATAACCACTCCCACAGAGACTTTTCTTCCACAATTTCACTAATAGGAAATTTATAAGCTTAAAAAACACAGTATTAATTGGTGGTGATAAACTAAAATATGGTCAAAGACGAGCACGGGGAACTACCCTCCGAGATAGTTGAGAAGATACTAGTAGACCAGCCTTTAATAAAAGTAAGGCTTAACACAAGAAAATTCGGTAAACCTGTAACCATTATCGATGGTTTACCAAGCGACAAAGACCTATTAAAACAACTAGCAAAGTTCTTTAAGGTAAAATTGGCAACTGGGGGAACCTTTAGAGAGGAAGAGGGTAGAATTGAGCTTCAAGGCGATCAGAGGCAGAGAGTAAAACAAATACTAATCGAGCAGCTTGGACTTAACCCTGAAAACGTAATTGTAATGTAGTAAACGCGATCTCCTCTTAGAAAAATATTTTTCAGATTTATTTTCAATCATTCAAGTTCCAATACACTACTCTAATTCAACCAGCTTTAACGCGTCACTCAGCTCTTTGTATCTGTTTCTTACTGTCACCTCTGTAACTCCTGCTACACTCGCAATTTCCTTCTGGGACCTCTCGCGGCGAAGCAGTTCACAAGCATAATAAACAGCCGCCGCTGCCAGTCCAACTGGGTCTTTTCCACCGGTTATTCCTCGCTCAGCTGCTTTTCTGAGTACATCTATTGCTACTTTTATAACGTCACCTGATAATCCCAGAGCGTGCGCTATTCTCGGAACGAAGTCGGCTGGGTCTGTAGTTGAAACTCTAATTCCAAGCTCTCTTAAGAGTAGCCTATAGCACCTTGCTATGTCTTTTCTCTCAACCCTAGAGTACTCTGCTAGTTCGTCGAGTGTTCTCGGTAATTTCCTTATTCTACACGCTAAGTACACGGTTGCTGCTACTATGGCTTCAATACTCCTGCCTCTCACGAGACCTTTATCTACGGCTTCTCTGTATATTCTCGCAGCTTCTTCTCTAATGTAAGATGGGAGGTTCATTAGAGCAGTTAACCTGTCGAGCTCATTCATAGCCTGTACTAGGTTTCTCTCAACACTACTAAGGACCTTTATTCTAGACTGCCACTTCCTCAGTTTACTGAGCTGATATCTCTTACTAATAAGCGACTTACCCGAAGCGTCGCGGTTCATGTAGTCTATTACCGTTGAGAACCCCATATCGTGAACAGTAGGCGTAATAGGGCCTCCCGTTCTAGCTCTCTTCTCCTCCTCCTCAGCGGTAAAAGCTCTCCACTCCGCTCTATCATCAATTACCCTGTCCTCTATAACCTCACCCGTATCTAAGCAGACGTACTCAGCCCTGGCAACGTCATATACGATCTTTTCTGGGGGACACGGTCTTTCCTCTCTACTACTAGTAGACGAGGTAGTTAACGTAGAATCCGTCTGATTAAACTCCTCTTCAGAAAGCACAAATAACACCCCGGGGAACCCCATATATTTTACATAAATCCCCTTATAAACTTAACGCTAGCTTTTAAACTTAACCGCGTAGTCCAAATTGAAACCAAAATTAAAAACCACAGTTAAGTAAGTATACTAATGGGAAATAGCCGGGTCGTCTAGCGGCCAAGGATGCGGGGCTTTGGCCGCACACGGAGGAGACCCCGTGACCGGGGTTCGAATCCCCGCCCGGCTACTTCTCGCCACTATTTAATGCACTAATAGCTTAGTCTGTATAACAGTGTTTTTATGACGTTTTCACTATCTCCACTAATTTTAGAGGCCTAAGTGGATTGAACTGAGATTTGACTCGATCAATAGTCTAACAGGTGAAAGCTTGAGAGCGTTTTTCACGACAAGAGTGTGTACACTTCGGAGAAGACCTACATTTCTACTCTGGGTGTTCTTAGCAATACTAATACTCAACCCACTGTACTTATTTACACCAGGTTATGTCCCACCGGGAAATGATACGAGAGCACACTTATTCAGAACATCAGGGTTTTACAGGGAGTTTATTGAAAACACCGGGTTAAGTCTTAGACAGTACAGTGGCGTGGTTCTTCTGAATTACGGTCCACTCTTCTACGCGTCTGCATACGCTATTTATATTCTAAGTGACCCAGTAACCGCATATAACGTGCTCAGAGTTGCAGTGATCTCTCTGTATTTTAGCTCTGTCTACTACTTTTCACTCAAATACGGCTTAGATAAGAGGAGAGCTATGATAGCTTCTCTCATTGCCGGGCTTTTCCCAACCATGTGGATCGTGTACTATAATGGAGCATACCCCTACTTATTGTCTTGGAGTTTTACCCTCTTATCGGCAGCACTACTACTCCTCACCTCTGGAACTCTCCGTGACTCATATGCTTTAATAGCTTCTAGTGTACTCTGTTCTCTCTCTGTTCTCAGCCACATATATGGGTTACTTAACGCTATTTTACCGCTACTTGTGATCTTAGCGCAAAAACACTACTCACAACTAGTGAGACTAGAGAGAGTGATTGCGTTTTCTCTTATCACAGTAGGGTGTTCACTAGGATACTTATACGCAGTAATCACTACTTACGCTTACTCTTCACCACTATACGAATCATCACCGCTACCGGGAATTCCCCGAGTACAGTACGGCTCGCTGTGTATAGATGTAGTTCTCGTTTCTCTAATTACAATGTATTTAGCCGTATCGATCAGCTCTCTACTACGTAAACGCGGTGAAACTCACTCGTTTCAAGTAGAGGGAGCTATGTTAGTATTTACGCTAGTCTCTCTACTACCAATAATTGTGCTGATTCTATTGCCTAGTTACTCCAGGCTTATCCACCAGTTTGCGCTCTTCATAATTCCGTGGAGATTTCTCTACGTGAATAACGTGTCTCTCCTAGCTATTTACATCTCTTCACGAATACGCGATTTCGCGAGCGTTGAGAAGGCAATTTATACTTGTTTACTTGGAGCTGTTCTGATAAGTATCGTTGGAGCTATTTTGACTACGCGTGTATACATGAACTATGAGCTGGACGTCAACAAGGCATACCCAGGGTTTACGAGCACTGTGAAAGGCCGGAGAGTGCTTGTCACAGAGCCGGTGTTATCGTGGTCAAATAGCCCTGTAGCCTTCTCACTAATTTACGACTACTCTACATCTACTGGTTCATATAATCAGGGCGATCCCGCGTTCTTCGATCTCACTGTTTACTATGAGTGGATTCAAAGCCTCGTGATAAACCCTATTATCGTGAAGAACGTCCTCGAGTTGTCATGGTCAAAGTTCCTTTTAACAGCAACCCCCGTGGACATTGACCTCTATACAAAGTACGCTGAGATCCAGCCAGGGGAGTGCAACGTAGAGAAATTAACGAGTACACCTGCTCTTACTTGCACGCTCGAAAAGCCTATTAAACTAACAGAATTTACTGGTTTAAAGATACGTACTAGTAGTACTCCGCAAATACAGAACGCTACAATTATACTTGAATCAGGCGTGGAGATACCCCTTGAAATAGTGCTATCAAGTCAAAGCGTAGTTGTTTTCCAGCAGACTGGGAAGAATGAGGGCTATGTTACTGGTTTAAAGGTTTATACTGAGACTACTAGTTTAGACTCAATACTATCTATTGAAGTAGGCGAGTTACTACTTCGCAGAGTTAGTGTTTACAGCTACAAGGACCGCAACGTGTTCTTTTACGAGTACATAGGTGATCCCAAGCCAGCTCTTTGCTCAAAGATCATATTAATCGATCACGAAGGCCTCCAGCCGCAGATCATTAACCTATTTGCAGAAGACGGGTACAAGGCTATATTGGTAAACGTGAATGCAATTAGACACTCTATTAAACATATTGAGCCACTTGTAAGCGGAGTTATAGTAGATAGCGAAGAAAAAGCCCACAGGTACATGAATAGTGGTGGTTTTAAATCCGTAGTGTTAAAGTATGGCTTAGAATTTAGAGCATCACTATTGAATTCTAATCTACTATTAGTAGAAGCCCCCATTGTAAAACCAGATATTCTACCGCGAGATCCCGGAAACCCCTACACCTATACTAGCTGGGATTCACGAGTAACGAAGGAGTGGGTTGAGAGACTTGTAAACGAGTCTTCACAATTATGGAATTACATTAGGAGCTTCTTCAACTTGGATGAACAAGCGTGTGACGCAGTGATAAATCTCAACCCACCCCTTATCGAGGTAAATATTAGTCGCAAGGAGTATGCTGCGTTAGTAAAAGTTGCATATACCCCGTACTGGAGATCAAATGCCGTGTACACTAAGTCCACGTGTGGATTAGTAGTAGTAATTCCGGTTCAGAGTACTAGTAAACTCTACTTAGAGTGGAATCCCCCATTTATTCGTGAGGCATACGTCGCATCTATAGTTACGGTCTTGATCACCATATCTCACTTAATAGCTAGTTACAAGTTCACTAAAGTAAGTCACCGCGAATACTCCTCCACATAGTACACTACTTAAAGTATTTTAAGCACTCAGACTTGATAAAGCAGTAGGCCCGATGAAGCGCCGTCGGGAGACTACCCTCTGAGTTATAACTCGTGAAGAGTCCCCTGGTTACGAGGGTCTGGTTATTAGAAGTACTAGAAGAGTTTTCTGAGACTCTGATCTCGTGTAGTTATATGATCATAACTAAGCCGCACCCAGACCAACTAGTCTGTTCGGAGAACGCCCCCCTAAGGGGTTTACACTTCTCAAATAGCGATAACTCGTATCAATATTACTTAAGCATCAGACGCGGCCTATTTCTTCACCGTGATGACTTGGAGTAGATCCGACCGCTGAAAGCTCATCACTAATAATTATCTATTAACACATGGTTTAAAATACTATAGTGCATTGACCACGAAGATTAACTACACGGTAACTGTTATAAGAAGAAAATACCATTAGTATAGTTTAGAGCCGGGGTGCCCGAGCGGTCGAAGGGGGTGGGCTCGAGTACTCCAGCGTTAACTAGAGAGACCCACTACCCCCTGCGGGGGGTGCGCGGGTTCAAATCCCGCCCCCGGCGCTCACTCAGAGGTGATTTCTCTGATCGTTAAAGCGAGATTTTACGAGGTTTTACGAGATGCCGACGTTAAGTGTCTAGTCTGCGAGAGGGGCTGTATTTTAAAGAGTGGTTTACGTGGACCCTGCAAAAACTACGTAAACATTAATGGTGTTCTCTACCATGCGGGTTACGGGAAGCTTAGCGCTATTGAAAGTAGGCCTATTGAGATTAAGCCACTATTTCACTACTGGCCGGGCTCCACCGCCTTAACGTATAGTAACTACGGATGTAACTTCTACTGCCCGTGGTGTCAAAACGACCACTTAAGTTTCAGTGAACCGCCAGAGAGGAGCGACCTAGTACCGCCTGAAGAGCTGGTAAAACTAGCAATTCTGAGTGATGATGAAGGCCTCTCAGCGAGCTTTAATGAGCCTATAACTAACCTAGACTACGTTATTGACGTAACCGAGTTAGCCGTGAAAAACAACCTGTACTCAATGATGGTAACAAACATGTATTTTACTCCGCGGTCTCTCAAAGCCGTCCTAGAGGCCGGCGTAGACGGCTTCTCAGCCGATATAAAGGGCTGCCCCGCTATGAAAAGCGCGCTGGTAGGTATTGATCACAGCGTGGTGTTCAGGAACGCAAAGATAGCTATTAATATGGGTGCTCACGTCGAAATAGTGTACTTAGTTGTAACGAACACTAACGATTTCGAGGAGTGCGTTGAGTGGATTGTAAATAATCACTTAAGAGAGCTCGGCCCCGATGTCCCACTACACATTAACAGGTACCACCCTGCTCACAGGTGGAAAGAGCCTCCAACACCTCTAAGTAGACTACTCGAAATCAGAAACTACGCTACTAGAGAGGGGTTAAAGTACGTGTACGTAGGTAACGTTTGGGACCCCGAGCTCGAGTCAACGAGGTGTCCAAGGTGTGGTAAGCTACTTATATACCGAAGCCACTACAGAGTGCTAAGCACCCACCTAGACTACTCCAATGGGAAATACAGGTGTAAACGCTGCAATGAGGTTATTCCAGTAAGAGGAAGAATCATATTAAAGACTTAACTGAATTCTGCTTCAAGAATAAGTATCCGTGATCACAGTGCGGGGGGTGGGATTTGAACCCACGCAGGCCTACGCCATCGGGTCCTAAGCCCGACCCCTTTGACCAAGCTCGGGCACCCCCGCGCCTCCTAGTTAAATCTTTAACTCTTATATCTGGGATTATAAATGTACATTGTGTAGTTTTCAAGTACGTGTTTAAGCGCGCTTTTCGCGTAGCTATAAAGGTGCTCAGTGACTAATTCCGCTTCCCGCGCCTTATCAAGCTCTTTTTCGTCTACTACTTTTACGTCTCCACTAGGCATTACTATGACGTCAACCAGGAGATCGTTGTATTTAACTAACCCTGGTGCTACCTCCGGTGGAGTATTAATATTTATGTAGCTCCCTAACCACTTCTCCCCTCTATAGTAGTTGTGCGATAAAATTGGCTGATCACTCCTGACTACAACGTAGTCGACGTCTCCGGGCTCTTTCTCCACGCCTAAACCATCGTACACACCAGGCGACTTAATAGTTCTTTTAACAACGAGCTTGATGAGATTAGAGTCCACTGATACGTCTAAGACCTCCCCCTCACCTAGAGTAATTTTCTCCCCCGTTGGCTTGATGTGAATAAACTCTACTACCCGCCTCTCCCTCAACTTCTCACTTATGAAGTGCAGTATTCTCAATGATACTTCACGACTACACGTGTCGCTCGCTGCAACACCTTCTAGTAGATCCACGTAGTCACTTAAACCAGAGGATTTAAGTGAGTGATGTAGACTAATTGTTCTAGTGACAGTACTCCTAATTTCATCTAGAGTACTCTTAGCTAAGCTAGTTAATCCAATAATACCTATGAACTCTCCGTCTCTTAGCTTAACTGGAGCACTAAGGCTCTTTGCTCTCTCCACCAAATCCCTGTACTCAAGAATTAGCCGGCTGATCTCCTCTAAAATAATCTCGTCACTAGCGTATTTAGAACTACTCCTAAAGTGAACGCCCAGACCAGTACCCATTAGCTTAGATAGAGCTAGAGATGAGAGTCTAGCCCTGGTCTTACTATCTCTAATGTGCTCTGAGAAGGATATTCTGGGTTCGCCGTGTATTAGCGCGAGCACTTTTCCTCTAATCATAAAGCTCTTAGATAGTAGAGTTCTCTCGCCTGGTTTTAGCGGTGCTTTTTTAACACCAACTACTACACTCGATCCCTGGTTTTCCGTGCAGGGCAATAAGTAGCCCTTAATTTCCCCGAGATCAACCGTACAGTGATCGCCTATTTTCTCCGTTACCACGCCTTTATACACAGCGTAGAGTTCTAGTTTTGACCTCCACGTAAACACGTACTTTAAGTTCTCGACAATAGTATTGTAAACCTCGACTGCTTCTCGTGGAGTACCTATAACAAGTATCTCATCCTCAATATCAGTTGTCTTAACAGTTACATCAGCAGGCTCTTTCTCTAATTCTATTGAGAGTCTTTCTTGAATTTTCTCGCTAGCTTCAACTATTTTAAAGCCATGATCCAGCAGTAGCTTCGATAAGGCTGTCGCGTAAATACCGCGGATACGCACTCTGACCTGCGTCATCTAAACCCCTAACCTGCGAGTAGATCCTGTGAAAAACTCTAAATACATCCGTTTTCAGTGTCATCTAGTTGCCTTGACTAGCTGCACCTTACAGTAAACACTACTAGAGATCTAGTCTTTCACGGTCTCGAGTATCGATATAACTTGCCATATCTTTGTACGGGCACTTAGAGACATATTTGGGTCTTGACCAACCTGTTCAAGCGCACCTATAGCATTGGCGGCTCTGACGCCGGGTGTGTATTTTGTGTCGCGCAGGTGATTGAGAGCCTCCATAGCCGCCCTTCTAATATTCCGCGGAATGGCCGTGTCATTAATAATTGTCATTAGAATGTAAACAGCATTTTTTATTTTAGCCTCGTTATCCATGAGGCGGCTCATTTTTCACACCTTCTCGGCATTCTAGCCCTATGTTATGCTGGAAGGGAGTATTAATTATGTTTCTCACTACAGTATAATAAGCTTAATTTAAAATTACACAATCATGGAGGTGAACACGTACTAATGTCCACGAGGAGCGACCCAACGAAGATAATGGCAGAGCTCCTTAAGTCCGGGGCAGTAATGCTCGCTGAGACCTGCCCTGTTGAGGGGTGTCATTTACCACTATTTAAACTAAAAACCGGTGAAGTCGTATGTCCTGTTCACGGGAGAGTTCACATTGTTAAATCCGAGGAAGAGGCCAAGGAGATCTACTCTAAGACATACATGCTCAATGTAATTGAGAGACTAGAAAGTCAAGCCTTAAGGAGTATTGAGAGTCTATTAAACACGCCAGATATAGATCCAACAGACTACATTAAGTGGCTAGAGGTGCTTGAGAGAATACAGAGACTAAAATCACAAATCGCCTCGAGAAGCCAGCGATGACGTCTTCTTCTCAATAACGCCTAGTACTAACCTCTCCACGTCACTGTAAACTTCTCTAATATCGCGAGAAGCGTCCACGGGGACAAGTAACCCCATTTCTACAAGTCTCAAGTAAACCTCTCTCACTCTGTACTGTAATTCTAGTTTCTCAAACTCCGAGAACCTTGAAAC
This sequence comes from Desulfurococcaceae archaeon, assembly GCA_020833245.1. GTDB lineage: Archaea > Thermoproteota > Thermoprotei_A > Sulfolobales > Desulfurococcaceae > UBA285. The sequence goes on along the minus strand of JAJHQQ010000003.1, from coordinate 20,028 downwards.
CATTGATTCTTTACGCTTAAAGGCCACTGCGGGGTCGACATCAAGGTAGATCGCAATGTGCGGCTTCAAAGCCCACTTATTCACTTCGAGTATCCACTCAATGGGAGCGCCCATCGCACCTTGATATGCAACACTACTATAATAGTACCTGTCGCAGACAACAATGTAGCCTTGTTTCAGAGCTGGTAGAACCTTAGACTTGACGTGAAGAAGCCTGTCAAGTGCGAATGTTAGTGCATCTATGTACGGGTCTCTGAGATCGCCGTACTTAGTCTTCAGAACAGTAACTACCTCTGAGTCTGTGGGCTCGTATGTGTACAGTGTTTTAAGCCCCCTTTCGGAGAGTCCTTTAATAATCATGTTTGCTATCGTCGTTTTCCCAGATCCATCTATACCTTCAAGAACCACGAAGACTCCACTATACTCTCTTGTAGAGTAAGAGCTCAGCTCCCTTCACCACTAAATACACACTATTACTATATGCTTGTATACTTTTAACGAGCTCACTGTAGTTCCCAGCTACAAATAGCGGTATTTCCGCGATCACGCATCCCGCTATTAACATCGGCTCAGCCTCCGCCACTATAATACAAGCTGGAGCCGCATTGCTCTTCCTTAATGCGTAGATAATGTATGGTGCTACAGTGCTCCCACGTGTCCCCCTGAACACTAATACCTTGCCCCGAAAACACCTATTTTCAAGTGTAGACAAGCACCCTTGTTCAGGGTTAACCTCGCCGAAAAAGCTAATATAGCTATCAACTAGCACGACTTCACCGCTACAAGGTCCCGGGACGATCTGCTTAACTTCACTTCTGTACACCGGAGAGTTGCTTGACAATTTCCTTCACGCCCGCCAATTTTACTTTAACACCGTGCACTCTCCTGAGGTAAAATAGAGCTTTACCACTATTAGTTAAAATACAGTCGAATTTCTCCTTAAACCGCGATACTACCGGGCATGTACCAGCCGCGATATCAACACCCATTGCTCTCAACTCTAAGACTAGATCCCGGTGTATTCGCGTAAACTCAGCTGGAATGGTTACTAGTAGTTTTCCCCTTCTGGGCTTTCCATGCCTCTTCACGAGCCTCGCGATCAGTAGTAACTCCTGGGGGGTTGTGTGAGGACACCCTATATATCCGAGAATGTTGCTGCCAGCGCAGTTATCCCCCAAGTAGTTCTCTAGTACGCTAATCTCGGGCTCTACTTTCTCAGTGAGATCTAGTCTAAAAGTACCCATCGGCGTGATCTCATCTATAATAATCAGCGCGTGATTACCGCTAGCCGCGGCCGAAGCTAGCATGTTCTTTAAATCAAATAGCTGCACACCGCGTAGCCCCCGAATATGGGGTATAGCCTTGACTTCTTCCCCCACCCACAAGCCCAGCGCGCCAATAGGCATAGTTAGAGTTCTCGCATTTACTTTAATCTCAACTCTACCAACGCGATTTTCGAGTAGATGTAAGCCCGCATTATACGTAAAGCCTGTTAAAGCAGCCGCTAAAGCCACTGGACCGCCCTCTCTATTCGTGAACCCTCCGTAAATAGAGTTCGCGAATATAACAGCACTACTCTCACCCCACGCCAAGTGCTCTCCAGGCAGAGGTGTTCTGTAAAAGTAAGGTATACAGGTGAATACTGGTTTAACTCCAGCCTCTCTAAGAGGATCATCAATAAGCCTCTGGTAATCTAAGAGGGAGTTGTCTATGATCCCTGAAAAGCCAGAGTAATCCACGCAGCCAGGATTAATTGTTGTGAAAACCCTGGTTTTACCACCTCTCAGAATAATCTCTCTAATAAACTCAGCACCATACCTGCCAATTGTGGAGTATGACACACCGGATATGTGTGCGTGAACAATCTCCACTAGCTCCTCTGCGCCGAGAGCCTCACCCACTTTAACAATGATCTCCATTGCCTTAGCCGTCGACCACCCGTACTCTCCTCTCAGCATTTTCTCCTGCTCGCGTGTAAGGTACATTGCTATGGAACCCTTACCCTTGTGTACTTCGCGCTAGGCTCGTTTCTCGGTTTAATGGCAATTAAGACTACTTTATCACCCACGCCATTTACACTTCGAGGTTCAAGCGTACTGCCTCTAATACTCGGAATAATGAGAATATCCTCTCCCCCCTTACACCTAGTGGCAATAGCCCACTCAATCATTTCTGGGTTTTCAACGTCAATGTCGTCATCTAGTACAACAACGTGTTTCACGCTTGGATGCGCCGCGATGGCTACTAGTGCTGCTAATTTAGCATCAGCATAAGAGCACTTCTCGCTAACTGCTATTACCGCGTGTAGCCACGTAGAGCCCCCCTCTGTCAACCTCACAGCACTAACACACGGTACTACGCGCTTAACCTCCATGTAGATTTGAGACTCGCGCGGAAACCCCATTAGTAACTGGTGCTCCCAGAGGCCTGGAACAATAGCGTGTACTACTCTAGGAGTTCTCCGCGACACGTACATGTGCTCTCCTATAAAAACAGGCTGCTCCCTAACACTGTCAACCAGCATTAGTATATCCGTGAATGGCCCCTCAGGCACCACCTCACTCCTGGAAATTAATCCCTCAACTATAATACTAGCCTCAGCTGGAACCGGTATTCCGTAACGAGGGGTTTTAACGACTCTATTATCATTAGTCATCGCCGCGCCAACAGACACCTCGAATACGCCTAGAGGTGGGCTCATGGCTGAGGCGAGCTCTTGAAGCGGGCTTAAACCAAGTACTAGCGCTACTGGTGTATCTCTTCCACTCTCACTGTGCTTAGTTACAATGTAGTGTAGATGTCTCGGGACTATTCTGAGAACTGCTCTATCTCTAGACAAGTACATTGTTCTGTGAAAACTGGCATTACAAGTAGACTCGTAACAAGCAATGTAGACCGAGCTCGTTAAGTAGTACCCACCGTCTTCTCTATAGTACTTTATAAATGGGAGCTTGCTGAGATCTAGGTTTACTTCAACGAAGAAGTCTTCGAATCTCACAGTTTCTAGACCCCGCGGCGAGTTAACAGCTTCTGATAGCTTAGCGTAAGCCTCTTCGAGTGTTTTCACTCCCAGTAATCGCTGAATGTCCCTTCTAGAAGTAATTATGTTAGAGAATAGTACTGTGTCGTTTATTATATCGCTTACTCTAAATAGCACTAGTTTATTTCTGTTTTCGTAGCTTAATCTGGTCGCTACGTGCTCGCGGCTAATATCGCCAGCTTCTAACAGCTCTTTTCCAGTAATTTTAGCCATGTGAAGTAGCTCTTGCAAGTCCACTAATCTACACCTCGATATACTCCTCGGTGTAGTCTTCTCGTAGCCTAATCCTAGAGACCTTCAAAAACCTGACAGTGCTAGTGTACATTGTTCTCACTAGTACTTCTCCCTTCTCAAAGTCTATTTTCTCAATAATACAGGGGTGGTCGTTACCACTATCATCTGTAACAGAGCAGTAAATACCTCTCTCAAAGCCACTCATATACACCTTGACTTTCTCGAATCCGAGTTTTTTCAGTTCCTCGCTACTGTACGATTTCACATTACCGTATATATACAGCACTCCTGGAAACAGCGAAGCATACTCAACTCTGCCTTCAATGAAGTTACTTATAGTTGACACATTGACCTCCTTTCCCTGGAGTAGTGGAAATCCATCTACTAGAACACCATCTAGTTTTAGCCTCAACAGAGGGGCTTTTTCTAGGAATTCACGGTATCTTATACTTCGAAGTTGTCTCCGCTCCTCTCTAGATCTAGTCTTCCTCGAAGCTGGTGTCTCAATCTCATAGACGTCGATTCCGAGCCTCCTGTACTTTTCAAAGAGACCCTTTAACTCGTCTCCTAGCACAACCACTACGTCTGGTTTAAGCTCATTTACTATACAGTACTTGTGGAGGAGACCAGGCTCATCTCTCACCCAGCCATCCGTGTCAACTATTAGTGGGCTTAAGTGCAGGTCCTCGGCTAGCTCAGCGAGCTCTTTGAGTTTACTCGTAATGCTCTGAGCATAGTACTGTGGCTTAATATCCCCTATAAATCTCATTGAGAGAGATTTGAGCTCAGAAATCCATAAAACAGTCTCCTCCGAGGTTCCCAGGGTGATATAGCCGGGGGGCCCTATATCGGCTTGCCCAACATCTCCATCTATAACGCCGGGCTTTCTCCCTGATCTTAAAAGCACGTTAAATAACATAGTCACAAATGACGTCTTACCGCAGTCCACACACCCGACTACAACCACTCTCCTACTAGTACTTTGGGCGATTTTTAATATGATTTCTCGCTTTTTCCTGTAGGGGTCGGTTTCCTCTACGCTCTGTATTTGCGAGTTATTCACCATTGTAACGTCTATCTCCGCGTCGCCAGTAGCTTCAACTATGTAGTTTCTAGCTTTGTGAATAACTGCTTTTTCACCAGCACAGAGCTCTTTGCCATATATGTCCACGCACCCCGACTTTACGAGTATCGCCATGGGTCCAAACACTTTTAGCAATTCGCCTTTAGTTAGCTTAACCAGGGGCAATTACAGCACCTCTACGCCCTTACTAATGGCGATCTTGTACGCCGCGTAAATGTCCTTATATCTAAAGGGCTTTAGCTCCTTTAACCTCTTCTTAATGAATTTAACCTCGTCTAGTCTACTAGCACTGGGAGTTGAGTACTTCTCGTCGATCAGCTCTACTGGCACACGGTACTTATTCTTAATTCTCATTGCTACCTCAGCAGCATTATACCCCGAACCCACTTTCACCCTCAATTCTCTGTGCGGCATGCAGGTCAAAATGTAATCTAAGTCTCTCTCGAGCTCTCTAAGCCCCCCATCACCGTAGAGAAGGAGTTCCTCGTCACTCAAGACAACGTAGCTTAACCTTGAACCAGGGTCTACGCCTACAACTATAGTGCCATATGAGTCCGCATACTTAGTTGCGAGAATGGCCTTTTCGAGGACTCTGCAGTCCCTACTAGGATCATATATCACCGTGACGTTTGCTCTGTCGGCGAGCTCGTCGAGGAAGAGACCGTAGTCAGTGTAGACTACACAGCCTGGAGGAACAGCTTCTCTTGAGTAGTAATAGTGAAACCTCACTCCACGTCTCTTTAAGTACTCAACTACACTAATAAACCAGGCTGGCTCATATATCGCGACTACTAAGTCTCTTTTCTGCGAGCTCCACACCTGTTCCTATCCTCTACTTTTACCTAGTTAAGTACTAAGATTATAATAATACAGGGCCTACTTATACTAGACTACTCGGTGGTGCTTATAGCAACTAATTTCACAGGGAATCGCCTACTAGACGAGCTCATAGATAGCTCGTCGAGTGTTCTCTTCCAGGGAGTTGCAGGCGCAGGTAAAACAACGCTTTTACTCACAATAAGCGGTAACTTGTGTCATTTAAATACTTGTGTATACGTATCAACAGAGGAGACTGTCCATTACGAGAGAGTTGCGAGAGATATAAGCAGGTATGAAAAAGCGCTGTTTACAGAGGCTTATGACCTAGATACTCTCCTCAAAGTAGCCCTTACATTACCGTTCATTAAGCCAAAGTACGTTTTCGTTGACAGTATTAACGCCCCCTATAAAGTTGAGATTAGAAAAGAATCCACGCAGGCCAAGGAAGCCCTCATTATTAGCACTATGCTTGACGTCGTCGAGAGAGAGGGGGGAAAGCTCTTCGCATCTGCTCAGGTGAGAGCTGAGGATGGCGGGGACGTGGTGGCGTCTGGTTTAAGTATGTTTGAATACTACTTTGACACTATTTTAGAGGTCTTGATTGAAAAACCTCAATTGAGGTCTATTCGCGTATATAAGTCCAGTAAACCACACAGCATTAAGAAAGCGTATTTTTTAATTAGAGAACACGGAGTCGAGTGGGCTCAGTATGAGTGGTGAAGAGCTGTTAACTTGGATTATACAATACTACTTAACACCCATGATAGCTAACGCTATGCCAGTACTAGTATCTGGAAACACCCCAATTGACGGGGGAAGGTTATTTATAGATAAAAAGCCCCTCCTAGGCAGGAACAAGACCTGGGAGGGATTTGCTATCGGCCTTATAGGAGCTTACATAACCGCGTCTACTACTAGCGTTATTCTAGACGATCCACAAATAGTTGCTGTAGCCACAGGGGCGGGAGTATTTGCACTACTCGGCGACATTGTAGGGGCTTTTATTAAGCGTAGACTAAATATTCCGCCAGGTTCTCCCGCTCCAATCCTTGATCAACTCGACTTTTTCGCGGCTGCAACACTGTACTACTACTCGCTTGGAGTACAGGAAGTTACTTCGAGGCCCTTATACGTGTTGATAACAGTACTTATCGTAGTGCTACTGCACATTGTATCTAACTGGCTCGCGTACCTAGCCGGTTTAAAGACGTCGAGATTTTAAAAGAGAACTCGTTTAATGCTTAAAAGCCCTGGGAGAAATTTAGATGTCGTAAGTGTGCTCACGGACTTAAAACCACAGGTGGTAATAGTGGCTAGATACCCTAAAGTCATCACTACGTACTGTCCACGTTGCAGAACACACACAGAGCACAGTGTAGCGATCTATAAACACGGCAAGAGGAGAAGCCTAGCTGAGGGTGAGCGGAGATACGCGAGAAAGAAGAAAGGCTATGGCTCTAAGAGGAAACCCGAGCAGAAGAGGTTTGCTAAGACTACTAAGAAAGTAGTATTAAAGTTAAAGTGCTCTAAGTGTGGTTACACATTACACAGAGAGGGTATTAGACTTAAAAAAGCAGAGCTCGTAGAGGTTGTTAAAGGTTGAAGAAGAGAAAAATACTCGTCCCTATGCCTAAAAGCAGGTTTTTAAAGGTTATGTGTAAAAACTGCGGTGCAGAAAACGTAGTATTTGACAGGGCCTCGTTCCCAGCTAGGTGTAAGGTCTGCGGAATACAGCTCGTTAAGCCGACTAGTGGTAAAGCCGAGATAATAAACGCTGAGATCATCGCCGAGCTAGGCTAATAGAGATCACAAGTGAACAACTCGTCTCATTTATTAACTCTTCCCGTTATTCTTAAAGTTGTTGATAAACCGCCTGGTGATTTGATTGAGCAGAGATCAGCTAATTGGCTTGTTATTAGTTATTATCTCAGTAGTCGTTATCGTAGTGTACAGCTATCTCATACTATCCCCAAAATACTGGGAGATAGTGGTAAAAGCAACTCTCATACTAGCGGTAATTGTGGTGTGTGGAATTTTAGGCTGGATTGGCTACACGCTTGCAACAACGCCTCCACCCAAACCAATCGAGGAGATCGAGAAGGAAATTGAAGAGGAGCTCAAAAAGCTAGAAGCAGAGACTAAAGAGAAACAATCACAGTAAACCGCTTCACTGTGTTTTTACTAAATTACACCCTCTTCTAGAATTAATTTCTCAGAGGGGGAGTGCGTGATATCACGTGACGCTAAATAGCGATATACTTGCCCCTCCAGGAACAAGAGTGCCTTTAATGGGTAATGAGGCAATAGCGCGCGGGTTAATAGAGGCCGATGCGAGAGTCGTAGTCGGCTATCCCGGAACCCCGTCTAGTGAAGTAATTATGGCTCTGCAGCCAGTGAGTAGACAACTGGGAATTTACGCTGAGTGGGCTGTTAACGAGAGAGTTGCACTAGAAATCGCGCTCGGGGCGTCAATAGCTGGAGTTCGCTCAATAGCCACGATGAAAGCTCCTGGGTTAAATGTCGCGTCAGATCCACTTCTATCCTCAGCATACTGTGGTATTGACCGCGGCCTAGTCGTACTAGTAGCAGATGACCCGGGGCCTCACACCACGCAGACAGAGCAGGATAGCCGCTGGTACGCTAAGTTAGCTAAACTCCCGATGATCAGCCCCTCAAATCCTCAAGAAGCAAAAGACTTCACTAAAGTGGCTTTTGATATTAGTGAGGAACTGGGAATACCAGTAATACTTAGAACAACGACGAGAGTTAATCATACCGTGTCCGACGTGGTACTGGGAGAAGTGAGGAGAATACAGCAAGATGTGAAGATAGTTAAAAATGAAGTCAGATTCGTTAGAGCGGGTATGGCGTGGAATCTTGAAAGACACAAGTGGCTTAATAGTAGGCTGAGACTCGCCGAAGAGGTCTCGACAAAGTACTCTCTAAACAGTAGTAGTGGTCGTGGAGAAATCTGCGTACTAACAGAGGGTGTTGCACACGAGTATGTAAGTGAAGTTCTAGAGGAGTTGAGGTTAGAGGATAGAGTTAAGGTTATTAAGCTGGGTCTCCTCTATCCGGCACCGAGGAAGTTCCTACTGGAAAATCTCGCGGAGTGTAAGACTATTCTAGTAGTAGAAGAACTCGACCCGTTCTTAGAGGAGCAAGTCAAGGCTATTCTTCACGAAGAAAACGTTCATGTCCGCGTCTACGGAAAGCTCACGGGGCATCTTCCACTTGAAGGAGAGCTAAACAAGAACCAGGTGAGAAATGCAATAGAGTGTATCATTAGAGGTTTAACCCCTCCCCTAACTACTAGGAGTGAACACACGTTAAGCCCTCAAGACACTCCGCCTAGGCCTCCACCACTTTGTCCAGGGTGTCCACACAGGTTTTCATTTATTGCTTTAAAAATCGCTCTCTCTATAAGAGGCTATAAGTTGTCAGAGGTCCCAGTGTTCGGGGATATAGGGTGTTACGCGCTCGCCGTTTACCCTCCTATAAGTATGCTGTGGACAGAGCACAGTATGGGAGCTAGTATATCCATGGCTATTGGCGCCAAGATCGCGGGGTACACCAAGCCTGTTATCGCCGTGATAGGTGACTCCACATTTTACCACGCCGGAATACAGCCTCTCATTGAAGCCATTAACAAGAATATTGACATACTCGTCTTAATTTTAGATAACGATGTAGTTGCTATGACGGGGCATCAATCTACACCAGCGTGGAGTTTAAGTGAGAGTGGTAGGCCTCTGAGGCCGGTTAGTATTGAGAGCATTGTGAAGTCCATTAGTCCAGATTTCCTAGCGACTATTGACCCCTATAACCTCGACGAGATGATCTCTATAATCAGCGAGATCGTAGATAGACCGGGCGTAAAAGTCATAATTGCTAAACATCCCTGTGCTCTACTTGAGAGGAGGGCGCGTAAAGTAGAAAAGAAGTTCTATGTAGACGCCTCTGTGTGTAGGGGCTGTAAAGCATGTATTACGGCAACTGGTTGTCCAGCTATTGTTATGGAGGGTAATTTGGCTAGAATAATACTAGAAGACTGTAATGGGTGTGGTCTCTGCACTAGATTTTGCCCATACAGAGCAATTAAGCTCCTTCAAGGTGATTCCACGTGAGGAAAATAGTCAATATTTTAATAGCATCTGTGGGAGGGCAGGGAGGCCTTACCCTCTCGTGGGTAATAGCTCGCGCGTCTGTTCTAGACGGCTTCAGCGTGAAGACCGCTGAAACTCTGGGAATGTCTCAGCGCTATGGGAGCGTAATGAGCTATGTTAGACTAGGAGACTCTGTTAAGTCACCGCTATTTGAGCCGGGGGAAGCCGACTACATTCTAGGACTTGAACTAGTCGAGACACTTAGAAGAATACACTACGCTTCAGGCAGTTGTGTTGTAATAGTAGCTGATGAGTACAGGCCCTCGTACACTCAGAGCATAAAATACCCGGCGCTGAAGACGAGTGATTTAGTGGAGAAGATTAAGTCATTGTGGGGGAGAACGCTAATTATTTCAGCTAGAAAATTAGCTGAGAGAGCTGGTAGTGTAAGGGCTTTAAACATGGTTATTCTAGGCGTTTTTAACGCAGTATCCAACTTACTGAGCAGGGAGAGTATAGAGAGAGCTATTAGAGAGGTTCTTCCAGAACACGCGGTCTCAGCGTCTCTCAGAGCATATGAGCTGGGTTTCGAGTATGCTCAGCAAGCACGATAAATATTAACGCTTGTTTTACATATCGTGAACACTCTGCGAGAGCACTTTCTCATGGGGTCTATCTTAAAGAACACCTTTTGGTGCTCCTTGCTGGGGTCAATGTAGCCTATAGAGTGCTTAGCTAACTCTACACTACACATGCCTGGGTGACTCTTACAGAACTCCTCGCACTTCACCGCTAGTTCCTGTGTCTCATATAGTAGTCCGCATACACCACAAGCATAGTACTTTAGATCACCAATTTCAACAACGTAAACCAAGTCTCTCACCTCAATCCACTTGTAGAAGAAATTATAGCTTGGAGACTAATATTTACACTGCGAGAAAGGAGTATTGCTTATTTTCAGCACTAATTTCTCTTCACTCATCCGTGTTCGGATCCCTCATCACGTCAGCCAGTATTTAAATTCCCCAATGTGATTTTTACCTCACGGGGGTCTTATATGTGTAGACTGCTAGCTTTAACTGGTAGAGAGCTGGGCGAGGGCTACATTAGATCCATCATTGAGGCTTTCGTGGAGAGTAGCAAATACGATCCGTACTATGAGAGGCTATCTAGAGGCAGGAATCGCGCACACGATGACGGCTGGGGTCTCGCAGCTATAGGGTTAATTAGTGATAAACCCACGATTGCTCGCCACAATTCTCTTGAACCCGTCTACCACGAGGCCTCGAAGCGTATATTAGACCTCTTTATACAGAGGATTTCGAGATACAGTGTTCTCTATTTAATACTGCACTCGCGTAAGAGTTCTCTCGGGGAGCCCTATGGATTGGAGTACACTCACCCATTTATGAGAATTGGTGAGAAGTGCGCTGCGTGGTTTGCACATAACGGTGGAGCTAATAAAGAGAAATTGGCTGAAAAACTCGGAGTAAACCCGTGGTTGAGAGTTGACTCTGAGCTTCTAGGGCACTACATTATGGATAACGTGTTTAACTGTGTGGAGAGCGGGGGGAACGTAGACGAGTGTGTAAAGTCAGCTTACACTGAAGCGAGGGAGTACACTCTGCAGCGTAGTGCACTAAACACTGTTCTACTCTTACTAGTTGATAGAAGAGCCTACCTCTACCTTACACACTACGTTAAAGGCGAGGCCGAGGAAGACAGAAAGCAGTATTTCACTGTAATCTCATACGGTAGAGACAACTTAGCGTTCGCCGGGTCAATAACGCTTAAAGAGTACTTACTACCAGAGTACAAGAATAGAGTAATGTTCCTGGAACCCGGAGTTTACAGGTTAGAGCCCGGTGTAGTGAGCAAAATATCTAATCTATAGTGAGATCTCAGGTTGCACTACTCCGTGGTTTTAAAGAAAATAGGCTTCATAGTAAACCCTATTGCCGGCATGGGTGGAGCAGTAGGTCTAAAGGGGACGGATGGAGAAGCCTACTTTGAAGCTCTAAAGCGAGGCGCCAAGCCAGTGGCGCCACTCAGGGCTTTAGAGTTCTTAAATCACGTTAAGAGCACCCAATTCCACATTGTATCAGCACCTAGCGTAATGGGGGAGGACTACGTTAAGGCGAGTATACACGCCGATAAGCTATACAGAGTAGTAGGGTCTATTAGTAAGCCCACGACGAGGGAGGACACAATTAGATTAGCTCGTGAAATTAGCAACTTAGTTGACTTGCTAGTGTTTGTTGGAGGTGATGGGACTGCGAGGGACATATGCGTGGCTATTGACTCTAAAATACCAGTAATAGGTGTTCCGAGCGGCGTTAAAATGTACAGTGCTGTCTTCGCTCTTAATCCTCGGGCCGCTGCCCAACTACTCGACTTCTACTTGAACACCGAAGTAGAGCTCGTTGAGAGAGAGGTTTTAGACATTGATGAAGAGGCCTTTAGGAGAGATCAAATTGAGTTAAAACTATTTTGCTACATGATGACCCCAGCACACACACCTCTACTACAGCCCTCAAAAACACTCTATGATGACGAGAGTGAAGAGGCCTCTAAAGAGGCTATTGCTGATTACCTCGTAGAGTTAATGGAGTCCGAAATCCCCTATATTTTAGGCCCCGGCTCCACTGTTAAAGCCGTATGTAGAAAACTGGGATTAAACTGCACACTACTAGGTGTTGACGTCTTACTTAATAAGGAGATATTAATTCGCGACGCTTCCGAGAGGGATTTACTAGGTATTATAGACAAATACGGTAGAGCGAGAATTATTGTCTCTCCTATAGGACGCCAGGGCTTTATATTTGGAAGAGGAAATCAGCAGATCTCACCTGCAGTTTTAAGTCAAGTTAATAGAGAGGATATTATCGTGGTGTGCACGAGTAGAAAGGCTAGAGAGCTTTCTCGCCTACTTGTAGATACGGGAGACGAGAATGTTAATAAAAAGCTCAGGGGCTATATCAAAGTCCTAGTAGACTACAACAAGTTTCTCGTTATGAGAGTTGATTAAGAGAACACTAGCGTAACACGTAGTGCTCGCAACTAGCCCTTCAAGTAGGACTATGCAGTTATATTAAATAATATTATTAGTAGTCTAATAGTTATAATTATAAATTTCACATTACCTAGTATCCTGTATAGGTGAGCTCGTTGAGTAAGACCTACACGACTGCGGGAGACCTAAAAGTCGGGGGTTTCGTTATAATTGACGGCGAGCCCTGTAGAGTAGTCGAGATCTCGAAGGCTAAGACTGGAAAGCATGGTAGTGCTAAGGCGAGTATTACAGCTGTGGGTCTTTTAACAAAGGCAAAGAAGGTCCTCGTAGTACCAGTAGACGCTCAGGTCGAAGTCCCAATAGTTGAGAGGAAAATAGGGCAAGTAATAGCTGACCTCGGCGACAAGTTTCAAGTTATGGATATTGAGACATTTGAAGTTTTCGAAGTACCAAAAGACCTCATAGAGAAAGATTTGAGAAATAAGATTGCTGTCAACATGGAGGTAGAGTACTGGCAGGTTTTAAATACGAGAATTATTGTCAGACCACGCTAGTTAAAACCGCTTTTAAGTAAGAGTTCAACGCGAAACCTCTTAGTGGAAAAAGACCCCCTATTCTATATCATCTGGTATGAACGCTGGTTTTTCTACAAGGGATACTATGGGGATTGAGATACCGGGCTTTGGGTGCTTCGAGAACTCAAATCTCTCCTCTCCACTATATAGAATAACGTAGTTTGCACTGGTTATATCAGAGCTCGAGGACTCGTCGAAAGAGTAGTAATAGAATATTGGTATTCCATAGTATTTATAGTAGTCTCGAAACACGCCGAGTAATCCAAGTATTACTTTGTTCCTGTAGTTAAATTTTATCAAGTACGTGACTCCGTGTGATGGAATAATTGTGGAGGCTGTTAATCTAATTAGATCGGCTAAGCTCTGCGTTTTTATTGGCACAACTTTCTCTTCAACCATTATAACTCACCTATAGCAACTAAAATTAGACTATGTTGTGATTCCGTATTTATTTATCTACTCCTATACTCTTAACACTCGGCAGCGTTGTTTACTGCTCAGTTCAAGTAGACACCTGCATGAAGCGCTTTGCTACTCAATGTTTCTAGTAATACACTCCCTTATTCTGTCAACAATGTCACTACTTATGGAGTATGCGCCTTTACTGGAGAGCTCACTGTACTTCTCCGACAGCATTGAATTGATAGTCTCTAGTACTGCTCTCTTAGCATCCTTGCTCCCAATCCACTCTATATCCTCGTGTATTTTTCTGAGTACTTCCTGGTAGTCTACTTTACCCTCCTCTACCAGGTTCATTGCTTCTTCAAGCTGCCTTGTGACTTTAACATCTACTTTTTGTTCAAAAGCCTTCTTCAGGAACTCGTAGACAAATCTACCTCTCTCTGTTATTAGTAAGGCCTGGGTTCTACCTTTTACTTCAACGTAGTTTCTGTCAAGTAGCGTGTCTATTATCTTAGCGTAAGTACTAGGTCTCCCTATTTCTTTTTCTTTCATCCACCTGACAACGTCGTGGAATCGAGGTAGTGGGTACTGTATACGCCTTGATTTCTCCACGTCGACGTAGCCTGTAATCACCTTTCTATCCGGCTCCACAATAATCTTCTCAGAAAACTCTATGTTCATGTATACTTCTAAATAGCCCTTAACTACCGGTTCACACTCGTTCTCCACTTCACGCGTGAAGTTGTTTATCTTAACTCTTAGTTTTTGCGTTAATACCTGGGCAGGGATCATTTGGCTCGCAACGAACCTCCTGAATATTAAGTCGTAGAGCCTCATGTGGTCCTTGGTGAACCTGCCTGGCACTACAATAGCCCCCTCTCTGATAAGCTCGTATAGCCTATCTGCATCAATAGGCCTAGTTGGCCTAATTGCCTCGTGTGCTCCTCCAACACCCCAGGTTCTCGGCTTAAACACTGACTTGTAGTAAGCCCCATACTTGTACTCGAGGAATTGCCTTGCTACTTCTATTCCCGCCTCACTGACTCTCGTGCTGTCTGTTCTGTGATATGTTATTAAACCCCACTCGAAGAGGTCCTGGGCTAGGCTCATTGTCTTACTGGTTGAGAAGCCAAGCCTACGAGAAGCCTCCTCTAGTAGCATGTCGGTTGTGAAGGGCGGGGGAGGAGAAACCTCTTTTACTTTCTCCTCGAGGACTTCTACTTGTACACTCACGATTTCTGACTTCTTTACGATTCTACCGTCCTCTCCTATAATTCCCGCTTCCCTGGCCTCTGCGTAGCTTAAAGTAAGAGCAGGTAGTTTTCCGCCACGCTCAAGTTCAACGTGTATTATGTACTTAGAGCTCTTTACGTCTCTGCTCTTATCAAACTCGCTTACAATAAACCCTAAAACTGGTGTTTGGACTCTACCAGCACTTAGATTACGATTTGGCTTACAACAGTCCTCGATATTCTTCCATCCACGAGTTAACAAGTAGTATGCACAGTAAGCTGGCCAGACAACTCTCTGCACTATTTCAGAGAGAGCAAAACCCAGCCACCTGTCTTCTACACGCCTAACTATTTGAGACTCTACACGCCTCTCATTAAAATCACCGGGCTTTGCGATTGCGTTGAGAATAGCTCTTCTCGTTACCTCGTGAAATTCCACTCTGCGGATCTTTTCTGCGTAGGGTTCTAGTAGGACTCTAATATCCCAGCCAATCTTCTCACCCTCCGCGTCAGGATCCGTGCCTATTAGTACAATGTCCGCTTCACTAGCTAGTCTCCTTAGAACCTCTATGATCTTTCTTTTACGCGTCACTTCAACAGGAGATCCACACTTCGGGCAAATGCCCGGTTCAACTTCCTCTGTGAACTGGTGTCCGCGAGCACACGTCTTTATATCTGTGTACACAGGTATGTACTTTTCACCGATTTTAATGACGCCGTATAAGTGATACGCACCTTTAGCCTCTGGGGGTTTTTCGTCAACTACTAGGTCATATACGTGTCCGCCTGTAGCAATTACTGTGACTATGTACTTGCCTATTGTAACCTCATATGCCCTTATATTCTCCTCAAATACCCTTATGCTCGGCTTACCGAAGAAATTCGCTATTGTCCGCGCTTTATTTGGAGACTCCACAATAAAGAGGACGGTTTTAACCAGGTCGAGTGTGCTTATCGGCGTAACCTTGCCCGAGAGGATCTCTGCTACCTTGATCCTCTCACTCGAAATCTCCTCAATAACGCTCTCGAGGTTTATCTCGCTGAGCTCGTGTATTTTGAAGTCTTCGAAAATCCACCTCATTCTGGAAATGAGCCCTCTCAGTAATCTCACATCATCTACAACTAGCACTGAGAGACCCTTAGTGATGCCGCCTGGGTAAAGCCGTGAACACCTCCCACTAGCCTGTATATACGTCGCGACGTCGGGTATTAGTATGTACATCGAGTCTCCTTCTTTAGTAACAGCCACCTCACCTAGTTGACTCAACTTACTCCAGACTTCTTCTCTGCTGAGCTTTTCACGGATAATTGAAGACGCCCTGATCAGGTCTTTTAAGACGACGTTCTTCTCATCGTACTTCCCGGTTACAAGCGCCCTACTGTACTCTTCTCTCAGCTTCATAAGCGCTCCTTGAGACATTAACCTCAATCTGCGCGAGAGCCTCCCAATTAGTGTATCAATTTCCTCTCTCTCAGTCTCCTCCGCGACATCGCGAATAACGACCAGCATTCTGAGAATGTCTAGTGGTGAAACAGCCTCGAGCCTAGAGCTGAATTTGTGTCTTGGTACACCGGCAAACACTACGTACTTAACACGCGTAGGCAGGTCTACACCACGAACCATTGTGCCATAGTACGTTGCAACTCCAACTAGGCAGTTATAGTCCTCTCTCGCGAAAGCCTCTATTATCTCTGCTGGTCTCTTAGCGTGAAACGCCTCTGCCTTAATCCCGGCTTGTCTCAGTCTTGACACTAAGTACTCAGCGTACTCTACACCCTTATCTATGGGTACAAACACCAAGAACCCGTCTTTTAACTTCAAAGCCAGATCTACAATTACGTCTTCAACACTGCGCTGAGTACCTGGGACAATGTAAGTGTCTACAATGTTTCTTATAGCTTCGGGTTTAGACCCCGCTTCAAAGCCTAAGAAGACTTTAAACAACTTGGGGTAAATCCCTCTCGGCCTACCAGTGGCACTGTTTACCACGAGTATTGTATTAATCTTCTGCTTGATCTTTGGAATTTCCTCTTCCAGCTCCTTTAGTTTTGCCATCTCGTTACTAGTTTCACTAGTTGAATGCGCTGCAATTTTCGCTCTAAGCTTTATTAGCTCTAACCCCTTCTCCACGTCTTCGTCGCTTAAACCTATGATTTCAAGTAGTCTCTTAACGGCTGTTCCGCTCTTAAGAACAGAGTCCACGTCGTCCATTACTATTAGCGAATACACGCCTTTAGGAATACTCTGCTGGTGTCTATGCATAAAAGCACTTGTTGTTAATAGAATATCAAAGTCCTTATTGCTTATCTTCTCTAACATGAACTCTCTAGTCTTCTTGCTCATTTTACTGTGTACACATGCTATTCTTAAACAGCCCTCATCCCACTTCTCCTCGCTACAGACCTCTATTCCTAGATTCCTGGTGAAGTCTACTAGTTTCTTCCATGACTGAATGAGTAGAGGCGTAGTAGGGAAAGCTAAGTAGATTTTCTCTTTCTCGCTATTCTTATTGACGTTCTTAGCGACGTACAGTGCCGCGACGAGCGAGAAGACTGTTTTACCCATGCCAGTGGGGGCAATTATACAGAATGACTCTCTTCTCAGTATTCTCCTAGCCCACGTTTTCTGAGCACTCCACATTGGAAAGCCAGTAGCTCTTTTAAAGAACTCATCGAAGTCCTTTAGCTTATCCTCCTCCTCTACTAGTTTAGACAAGTTCTTAATACGCGACTCACTGATACTATTAGCGTATAGTTTAAGCCTCTCTACTCTACTGTAGTTAACTGCTCTAGAAGCAAGCTCCCGGAATTTATCTTCCGGCAAGCACTCTTCACAGGGAGCTTTATGCAGTAATCTCAAATCACTTATAGGTCCATTACAGTTTGGACACGCGTGCCTATAAATACCGCGTACTGTGTAAGTTTTATCTGTGATATTACCACTCACACATATAACCCGGTTTACAATCTCTCAAATGTAAGACTTTTAAATCTTAAGAGTCCAATACAGTACACTGAATAATTCACACACATTCTAAGGTTTAACAATATACAGTAAGAGGGTGGTGAACGCTGTCTCGTATTTCAAGTTGCACTCGTGTAAATACTACACGGTACATCTTTTAGTGATCTCCAGCAAAATCGTAGACTTTTTAGCCATTAAAACTCTTTAATCCAGTAATATACAGTAGGGCTTAATTGTTTGAGTTAAGAGTCGTGAACAGGAAGTATGCGCAGAGCATACTAACGGTATTGAGAAGTAAAGAGACTACTCAGATAGATTTTAGAAAAAGCCTCGTGCGATTAGGGAGAATACTTGGTCTCGAAATCATTGAGGACCTCGACACAGAACCCGTTGAAGTAGAGACCCCGCTGGGCGTAAAAGTGAAAGGTGTGAAAATCAGAGAGTTGGACAACGTGATTATCATTACTGTTCTCAGAGCTGCGTGGCCTTTAACAGAGGGGCTCGTCAAGATCTTTTATAGCGCAAAACAGGGTGTAATTGCCGCGCGGAGAGTAGAGGAGAAGGGTATGCGTAACTGGGATTTCGACGTGGAGATATCTTACATTAAGACTCCCAGGATAACTCGCGACAGTGTTATTATTATAAGTGACGTTATGGTTGCAACCGGCTCGACTCTCGTGAGAGTACTGCGCGAACTCGTTGAGAGAGGAAGAGCTAAGAAGTACTATATAGCCTCCGTTATAGCGACACCTATCGCTATTGAAAAGCTGAGAAAAGTAAGCGAGTTTCTCAACATAGACTTGAAAATGTACACTATAGCAGTAGACCCAGAAGTAAACAGTAAGGGGTATATAGTACCCGGCCTCGGAGACGCCGGAGACCGCGTATTCGGCTCATAGCTCTAGTCTTCAAAGATCGCTATTTCCTCCATATTTATTTTTTTATACTTTTCAAGGCTTCCCACGTCAATCCACATACCCCTATAGAGATATCCGTAGACACTGTAACCAGTTCTTATACAGTATGGTATGAAGTCGCCCATGAAGTCGAAGTCTTTTCCCAGCTCTTCCTCGATGTTCTTGTTAAACAACTTAGTGTTAACAACACCCACACCTATAGTTACGCGGAGGTCTATTCTCGGCTTCTCGGCAAACTCTACTACTCTATTGTCCCCGCTTAACTTAGCTACTCCAACGGGAACTTTGTAGTTCTCCGCTAAGACAATTGTAACGTCCGCGTTTTTGCTAAAGTGGTATTCGAGTAGATCTCTCACGTTTATAGGAGCTAAGATATCTCCATACCAAAATATGAATGTATCCGTTATCAATCCCCTTCTATGAGCTTTTAATAGCGCTCCACCAGTGTTCTTGTACCCGTCTTCTTCGTCAAGAGAGTATTCTATTTTAACGCCAAATCTAGAGCCGTCTTCAAAATAGTTATATATGTACTTCCACTTATACCCCACTAGGAACACGTAGTTTTTAATGCCCTGCCTCTTAAGCCACGTAACTATTAGTTCAAGCACAGGTTTCTCGGATTTACCTAGTGGTATCATGGGCTTTGGTATTATTTCTGTATATGGGTGAAACCTGGAGCCGACGCCGCCTGCGAGTACAGCGGCTCTTACTCTGCTTAGATCACTAAGAGACATCTACGAGAACCCTTTGTTAATGATTATATGAGATACCCTGTATTTATGCTTTTCTCGAGCTACGTGAACTTCAAGTTTAATTCTCTTATGAGTTGCCTTGCCGTGTCTGAGACGGCTTCTCTAGAGCTCATTTTCGGCTTCCAACCCAGTGACATGATTTTCTTGACGTCAAGCACGATTCTCTTTATATCTCCCGGCCAGCCAACTCCGTGTAGAACTGGCTTGTATACTACTCTTACATTTGTTAGGCCTATTTCCCTTAAAATAATGCTCACTAAGTCTTTTACGGTTATACAGTCAACGTTACCCACGTTCAAAACCGAGTAGTGATCTCTTACTCGCCTCCACGCTAGTAGTGTAGCTTCTACCGCGTCTTCGACGTGTAAGTAGCTTCTAACTTGCTCTCCGTCGCCTAGGACTTCTAGTTCACTCTTGTTTCTTGTTAGCTTGATGAGTAAATCGTATATAACTCCATGTCTAAGTCTCGGGCCAACTATATTAGCGTATCTCAGAATAACTGCCTTCAAACCGTAGAGAACACTGTAAGCGTGTAGTAAGACTTCGCAAGAGGCTTTACTCGCACCGTAGACTGACACGGGTTTTAGAGGCGCGTCTTCGGCCAGAGGGTCCCCGGTCGTTTCACCATAGACAGTACTTGAAGACGCGAACACTACTTCTCTTACACTGCCTGTTCTCGAGGCCTCGAGAACATTAAACGTAGCAACAATATTCTCTCTAAAATGAATATCAGGACTAGTTGTACTAACGCGGACTTCGGGATTAGCCGCGTAATGAAACACTACTTCGACGTCTCTAAGGGCTTTTCTCAGCTCCTCGAAGTTCTTAATGTCAATATTCACAAACTCTATGTTTTTGCTCTTTAAGTGGTGTTTAATGTTCTCAATAC
>JAJHQQ010000019.1 GCA_020833245.1 Desulfurococcaceae archaeon | reverse complement strand
GCTGAGGTTGAAGTTGAAGTACTCCGTGAAGTCACGGTGGACGGGACAACATACACTGTCAAAGGCCGCGTAGACGCGCTCGACAAGACTAGTGGTATTGTTGTAGAAATTAAGACGGCGAGGAGTGCTATTAGTACACCGCAACAACACCACATTAAGCAACTAAACATATACTTGAATATGCTCAACTACGAGAGAGGAGTCCTAGTCTACATTACGCCGACCAGAATAGTAGAGTTCTCTGTAACTAGAGAACCGGTGAGTATTGAAAGCGAAATTAGAGACTTAATTGAAAACAAGTACCACCCGAGATACAGCTGGGAGTGCAGTTACTGCAACTACTCAAAACTATGTCCATACTACACTCCTACAACCTAGGAATTTAAGAGGTGAACTACATAGTATAGTACGATGTGATGAGCGCTCGGGTTGGCTGTCGAGAGTAGTGATGAAGGTCTTGAGTTCTGACCACGAAGGAAAGTGAAGGGCTGTGTTGCAGTGACCGTCTTACTGCCTAACTATTACGTGTTTAAGTACGCTTCTTCGCGGTTTTTACACTGCACTGTGAGATGTTTTACGTTACTAGCCGACAATAGCTAGTTCTTTAACGAGTTTCCCCGTCTTAAATCTCTCTATTGTCAAGTTCTCTGCTAACGGTATACTCGGCTTTCCATTTAGTACCCAGTCTGCTATAAGCTCGCCTGTTACAGGCCCCATCATTAATCCGTGTCCACTAAATCCAGCCGCTACGAATAGGTTTTCGTATGGCTGTACAGGGCCGTACACGGGGTGGTGATCCAGCGTTGTCTCATAATACCCGATCCAGTAGCGTAATATATTCACGTATCTCAGCGCGGGTAGTAGCTCTATTATTGGCTTAATAGTTGTTCCTATGACGTCGATGCGGTGAGATGTAATCGGGGCTTCGTGAGCATCACTAATGTTCCGTGCGAATATGAGCCCCCCGTGCTCTGTCTGCGTAACGTACGGTGCACCAGGAGTATCCCAGTCAATAATCAGAGCGGGTCTTATTACTTCCGTGTAGGGCTCAGTAATAACAGGGTGCCTCGTCTCATCTACAACGGGGAACTCTACATTAATAGATGAGAGAAGCTCACGAGTACCCCTACCCCCCGCGGCAACCACGAAAACGTCCCCGTCAACTACGCCCCTACTCGTAGTTGCGCTCTTAACTCGGTAGTTACTCGCATGAAGCCTCAGTACCTTAGTATAGAAGTGGAAGACTACCCTCAGAGACTTCAACTTCAAGTACAGCTTCACTATGTTCTCTAATACAGGCATTCTGCCAGCTGTAGGGTCGAAGAGGGCGCCCACAACTGCTTTCCTATTTAACCCTGGTTGAATTTGCTCAGCTTTATCCGGGTCTACTACCCTTGTAGGGACACCGTACTCCCCGTGAAACGCCGCGAGTTTTTTAAATACGTCGAGTGTTTCGAGTCTTCTAGCAATCCACAAGTACCCCGATTGCTTGAGCTGTAAATTGAGTTCATCCCTGTACTTTAACCAGAGCTCAATACTCCTCTTCATGAGCAGTACATGTTCTGGTGAGGTAAAGGATGAGCGGAAGCACCCTATATTCCTCGTTGATCCACCCGAGCCGAGGTACCTCTCCTCTAAGACAACAATGTCTCTAATACCTCGCTTCCACAACTCGTACGCCGTGAAGAGCCCGCTTATTCCCCCGCCTACAATTACAACTCTCACTCTCAGCCACCCGCGAGGAGTACTCTAGCTGGTACTGGCACTATTGGCGGCCTAACCTTGTAGTCTGAGAGAGCCTCATTTAGCTTTACACCTGTAAGCCTCGAGTATATTCTCGCGGCTAGTACTATACAGCTCCTCCCCTGACAGGGCCCAAACCCTATTCTCAGGTATTTCCGTAAGACCTCGAAGTTGTCAATACCCGCATTAACAGCGCTAACTATGTCTTCGAGAGTTACGTCATTACACCTGCAAATAATAGTGAGCTTTTTCACTTCTTCACCCATATAGCCCTCACCTCTAATCCGAGGCCTTTAGGAGTCTTAACTGTAACAACATACGTCTTGTTCCTCTCCCACACTCTAACAACTAAGCCCTCACCAACAACTTCTCCTCTCCTATTCAGCAAGACCACTGTGTCGCCGGGTCTAGGAACTGGCAGAAACTCATGAGGCACCGTGACGTAGTCCGCGTCTGGCTTTGAGAGGTCCACTACAAATGCCGCTAAGCCGGGGCACACGGCTACGCATACTCCACACCCAGTACACTTATCCCAGAGAACTCGCGGAAGCGCAATAATACTCTCCATTTGAATAGCCTTAACTGGGCAAAATGGAACGCATATATTACATGGTATTTCCTCAGGACACTCGAGAACGACGACAGGCCCCTTTAATAGCCTCTCGCGCGGGGGCATTAATCCAAGCTTCTCGAGCTCACTCAGATCAATAATCCCCGTCTCTCTAAACCTGTATTTCTCCATTCGAATTCACCCAAAAGCCACTGGTGCTGGGAACTTTCTTCTCAAATCTTCTAGCTCCTCTTCACTCACAGTTAGTGACTCTTTTCCTCTCTTAGCCCTCGCGAGTAGTGGTGATGCCCTGTACTCCTCCCAGAGGAATCTCAGAGTCTTTTCAGCCTCCTCTAGCGCTCTACTAGAGAGAGGCGCGTCAGCTAGTCTAGACGCAGCAGCTAGAGCTGCTACTTTGCCTTCAAGTATAGCTGTAGTCGCCTCCTCTATGCCGGATACATCGCCGGCGACGAACATGTTCTTCACGGTAGTCTCCAGTAACTTGGACCTAACCGGCGTGAAACCCCCTAGCTCGGGGACGTACTTCACAACCGCGCCTGCCTGAATAGCTAGTCTCGAATCCGGCTCTAAACCTACAGCTAGTAGCACTAAGTCAACGTCGAATACCCTCTCAGAACCTGGAATAAAGTTAAACTTCTCGTCAACAGCCGCTACAACCGTCCTCTCAACTCTCATGTCGCCCTCAACGTGCTTAATAGTGTGTCTAGTGAGGATTGGCACACCATACCTCCTAATCTTAGCAGCGTGAACAAACCACCCACCAATTTCCGGTAAGACCTCGACCACAGCACGCACTCTCACGCCAGCCTGAAGTAGCTGGTATGAGACTATTAAGCCAACATTACCAGACCCAACTACCAGAGCACTCTCGCCTGGCTTAACGCCAAACTCGTTCATAATGGTCTGTACCCCCCCAGCGCCAATAACACCTGGCAAGTCATTGTTGGGAAAGTCTAGGTATCTCTCCTGGGCACCTGTAGACACGATTAAGGATCGAGGCTTTACTACGTAGTGAGTGTTCTCTCCAGCTACTCCCACGTAGCCGCCTCTAAACACCCCGTAGACTACAGAGCTGGTTAACACCCTGATCTTCTCGTTCGCGGTGATCTTCTTTGTTAACTCCTCGGCAATTTGAAAACCCCTTAAGCCGCCGAATAACTCAACGTTACCGAAAAACTTGTGTGTTTGCTTGAGAAGCTGTCCACCTAGCTTAAAGTGCTCGTCAACGAGTACAACATTCAACCCGTAACTAGCAGCCGTTAAAGCAGCTGTGAGACCCGCCGGCCCTCCTCCGACAATTAACACATCTGTCTCTATCCTCTCGCTGGACACAGGGATCGGGTTTTCGGCGCTCGCGTCTTCTCTCAGCGAACCCCAGCCGCGCTGCCTCTCAACCACTATACCCTCATGCACAGGGTATCTACAAGCCTTAACGTTTGGGACGCCGTTGATAGTCATAAAGCAACTACTACACTTGCCAATCATGCAGAATGGGCCCCTAGGCCTACCTAGCTTGGGACTCCAGCTCAAGACGTCTACTCCTATAGCGTATAGTGCAACAGCTACACTCTCACCCTCGTAGGCTTCTACTGGCTGTCCCTCAAAGTAGAAGACTACTCTGCGCCCACGGTGAAAAGTCAGTATCGGGTGCTCGTGTATCCTCCTGTCAACAAGTGGCAATGAACCATCACCTAAGTCATTAACGAGTTTTACAATGACGAGAAATATTAACTTTTATGTGCGAGAATGGAGAGCAATGAAGCTAATTATATATCCTAGACCTCTATGCAATTAAAACAAGAGAACACTGTATCGAGATAGGTGTAATTTCGGGTTTAACTCTAGCTGAGTACTCTACACGGTGAGTCCATTTGAGTCTAAGTAGTGTAGTGAGAAGGGCTTTTGACCTAATATCGTGTGGAGTTATAAGACACGTCCCCATAGATTCTTGGGTTGTTAACGGCTCAGGTATTAAGCTACCTATTTTACTCGAGAGTACTCCAGACCAGTTAATAATCCTAGAAACGAGTATAAGTGTGCCCAGCCCTACTAGCTCAAGTAGTGAGTGGTTTCTTAAACTAGTACTTTCTGGTAACGCTCTCGTGGAAATTAGTGGTTACGATAGATGGGGTTACGATGAAGCTCACACATACTTCCCTATAACACCAGGAGAGCACAGAGTTACAGTAAGGGCTACGCCGAGATCTCTATTTGGCTACCACGCCTGGGAATTCAGGTTTGAGAGAGCCCTACTCATTGAGGCATCGTGGAGTATCATACAAACCGGGCTACGGCTTCTACAGCTAGTTGACTTTACCAGTATTTTACCCAAGAACAGCGAGTTAAACACAGAGCTCACTAAGCTACTAATAGACGTTACCAGTGGATTGAGGCTAGCACCATCCCCGAGGCAGATCGCACTAGCCACAATACTTCTCTACGAGGGGCCAACGGGTCTCTACACCACTAGGAGAGACCTCTACAGGCCTCACAGCGACTACATGTTCTTAACTGGCGTCTATGGAATCGGCATCTTAAAGGGGGCACTTAGTGATCCTCCAGGAAATTACACCAGCCTCGAGGAAGCCTTGAGAGTAGCTAAAGCGCTTGAGAGTAAATTAGTGAATGAATTGAGCAAGCTCCGTGAAAAGTATAATAAGAGAGGTGTACTACACATAGCAGGCCACAGTCATATTGATGCAGCGTGGCTTTGGCCAAGATCCGAGACTGTTGAAAAAGTCTTGAGGACTTTCTCAACAGTGGTTTCGCTCATGAGGCAATATGACTTCACCTATATTCAGAGCTCAGCCCTGTACTACAAGTGGGTTGAAGAAAGAAACCCGGTTTTATTCGAAGAGATAAAGAAGCTAGTGAGTAGCGGTAAGTGGATTGTTGCTGGAGGTATGTGGGTTGAGTGCGACGTAAACCTCATTACTGGGGAGTCTCTCGCTAGGCAATTCCTCTACGGGCAAAGGTACTTCAAGGAGAAGTTTAACAGGCTGGCTAGAATCGGGTTCCTCCCAGATAGCTTCGGGTTCTCGGCTAATATGCCTCAGTTACTAAAGAAGAGCGGGTTAGAAGTATTCATAACGCAGAAATTAATGTGGAATGATACAACTGAGTTTCCATATCACACATTCAAGTGGAGAGGACTAGATGGCACAGAGATACCAGTACAAATAATTGTCTCAAGTTACGGTGAGCCCCTCACACTCACATCGGTGTATAAGCACTGGAATAAGTACAGGGAAAAGGAGATAGTGCCGGATGTAGTTTACACGTACGGGTACAGTGACGGGGGCGGAGGTCCTACACGCGAAATGCTCAGCTACGTGGATCTAATAGAGCACACTCCTGCAACCCCCAAAATACGCCACTTCAGAGAAGAAGAATACATTGAAAGACTGAAGAATGCTGTAAAAAACGCGCCGGTGTACCATGGGGAGTTGTACTTGGAGTTTCACAGGGGTACATACACTACGAATATACGTATTAAAGACCTAGTCGCTAAGTCGGAGAGACTCCTAGTAGTTGCCGAGGAGGCTCTTTCACTAATAGAACAGAATACGGGGCGCCGCGAGGACTGGAAGCTGCCCAGAGAACTATGGGAGAGAGTTCTGTACGCTGAGTTTCACGACGTCCTCCCCGGCTCCTCGATTAGAGAAGTCTACTTAGACGCGGAGAGAGATCTACTTGAAGTCATTGATTCATCGAGCCGGATCATTTACAGAGCTCTAGAGTTGATCGGCGCGGGAGCAGGCAATTACGTACTAGTATTTAACCCAGTTCCGTGGAGAAGAAGAGTACTTCTTAAAATTCCAGCTGAGCTCGGCGCGCTGGAGGGTTATGAGTGTCAAGAACTGGGCGATCACAGTCTCGTGCTAGTACCCGAAGTAATCCCCAGCGGCGTTAAGACATACAAGTACTCCGGTACTTGTAGATCTAGTTCAAGTTTGGGTGTCGAGGCAATTATACGTGACGACGGCATTGTCTTGAAAAACAGCTACGTGAGAATTAGCGTAAACAGTAAAGGCGCGCTCTCCTCCCTGAAACTTGGTCAAGTTGAACTTCTAAGAGAGCCGAGTCAACTAGTAGTGCACAGTGACATGCCAGGTGTCTTCGACGCGTGGGAGGTTACCAACGAGTTCCTAGAGCAGGGTGATGTGTTAGAGTCCTCTGAGAGACCTCGACTACTAGTTAATGGCCCCCTACTATCTTGTGTAGAAGTGATCAGGGAGTACGGTAAGTCTCGAATTAGGCAGTTAGTGTGTGTTGAGAAGGACTCTCCTGTAGTCGTAATAGATAATTACGCCGCGTGGAGAGAAAAGAGCACTCTAGTAAAGCACTGGTTTAAGACTAATCTAGCACCCATGAAGGCCTACTACGAAGCGCCTTACGGCGTTGTTGAGAGGCCAACTACGATGGAAACACCCTGGGAGAAAGCGAGGTTTGAAGTCCCTGCGGTGAGCTGGGCAGATTTCACTGATTTAAACTACGGGGTTGCTGTCATAGCCCCCTCGAGACACGGCTACTCAGCCCGTGGAGCAGATTTCTCTATTAGCTTGTTGAGGTCGCCTACTTTTCCAAATCCATGGAGTGATCTGGGAGAGTTCGAATTTACCTACTACCTGTATCCACACAGAGGAGACTACGAAGCCGGCGAAGTACCCCGCGTAGCAATAGAGTCAACTATAGAAGCGTACACGTCTAGGGCTAGTAGAGAAGTCGAGTACTCATTACTCAATATACAGCCTCCAAGAGTGCTCCTATCGGCTTTTAAGAAGGCTGAAGATAGTGACGAGTATATAGTCAGACTATACAACCCGTACAGCAAGGAGGTCTCTGTAGATATTACTCTAGGCTCTAGATCCGAACGTGTCTACGAGACTGACATTCCAGAGTTCGAGGTTTCAAGTCTGCTTGCAAGCAATACTAACACACTGAGACTTAGCTTTAAGCCATTTGAGGTAAAAACACTTAAACTAACAATTAATCCTAAATCTCGCTAAGCGTGCCTACTCCTCCCGAGATCCTCAACGCTAGATTTAATTAGCTCATTGTGCAAAAAATAGAAATAGCTGAATTGCCCAGTGTGGAAAGCAGAGCGTGTTGTATTTTGCGCAGTAAGGCTCTCGCAAATTTAACTGTGTGCTTAAATGTGCTCGAAGACGTTAAGAAGTGCATTAAAGTCCTTCCCGGCAGGAGAGTAAAGCTCGATAAACCAGAGTGCGAAGACTACATAGACGCTTTCAGAGAGTGCACAGTGCACGCATATGCCGATAGCGGTGTTCTCAACACAGCCAGTAGAGACGTAAAGCTACTAGAAGAGTATCTAAACAGAGCTGTTAGTAGTGCGAGTGGTAAGGGATGGCTTCTTTCAAGAGAAATGAGTAGTTTTATAAAGAACCCCGTAGAGCACCTCAAGAAAAAGCTAACTTTATACCTCTACGATTTACTTAGAGGTAAACTTAGCCTTGAAGACTATGCCTCTAAGGCGAGGGCAGCAGTAACCTCTAGTTTAAACACCAATATGAGAACTCTATATGAGGTTTGGGTTTTAGCAAGCTTACTACACGGTCTCAGTAAACGTGGAGGTAGAATAATTTACCCTGAGCACGGATTCGTTCACTTTGACAGAGCTGGTAAGCAGAAAACCGGTATTCTTCCCCCAAACTTCGCGGTGAGCATTCCTGGTAGAGGCTCACTTAGTTTCTTTCTTGAGGCTCCACGTCCAATCGGCTGGAGAGACTTTAAAGACCTAAAGACCGTGTGGAGACTTTACACAACTCTAAGACCAGATATTATGGTGTATTCTGGTCTAGTAGAGAACATTATTGATCTAAGTAACCCCGGTTTACCAATAATGAGGCCTCAAGTCATAGTTGAGTGTAAAGAGCAGAGTGACTGGTATCTCCGTGTAAGAGAGCTAAAAGGGCCTTTTGTATCTTCATTTAGTTTTGACGAGTGGTTTAAGAGGTGGCTTTCAGGACTATGGACAGGCCTAGCCGATGTTCTAGGCGTTAGTAGCGACGCTCTCAGAGAAATTGCTGAGAGTAAAAAGCGTGGTGTTAGAGTCACAGAAGTTCAACTCGTACTCTTCTATAGGAGTCTCTATAAGCCAGAAAAATTCTACTTATTATCCAAGCCTATTCTACCGAGTAATACGAGGAGTTTTCTTGAAAATGAGGGAGTAATAGTACTCGAGGACATACAAGTTGGTTGTGAAAAGTGCATTGAAGACGTAGTTGAGGATTTACTAAAATTCGCTAAGCCCTCACACGACGAGTTTGAGAGGTTAAGGGCTATAATTAACAAGTTAATTGTAGAAGCAGAAGCGCGTGGAATTCATATGTCGGAGAGCGAACTTCTAAGATATATCGAGGAGTACTTAGTAGGCAATATTAATGACGTTGTAAACTACTTATCACACCGGAAGAGGATTGGTAGTCTTAGCGCTGAGGAGTCTTCAGGGTAATTGACTCTAAGAGGGACTCCGCAACTCTAAGCCACGCATCTATAACCCTGGGATTCCAGAACTCTGCCCACCAGTAGTCGCTGTCGAGGGCGTGCCACAGAGCCCACCTAACTCGCGCGGAGATCTCGTCTCTACCGTGTCTAGCCTCGTACTCTCTCAGAGCACTGTACACTCTCTTTGCTCTCTCCCAGTACGCTTCGTGCTCTCTTACTTCACCATGCCACTTGGTAAAGCCACAGAGCCAACTCGTAGTGGGGATTGATCTCAGGACTTTCCTGACCGCTAGCTTAGTCAATAGGTCTCTGAGTGTTGAGAGCTCTAAATAGCCAGCTCTCTGGGTTTTCTCCAAGTATGAAACGAACTTCTCGTAAAATAGAGCTGTGAGGTTGGGTTTCTGTGAAAAGATCATCCAGTTCTCTCCATCGAGAGCCACGATCAGTGACCCCCCGCTTAGAACTCTCTCTGTGATTTTCAAGACGACGTCGTACGCTGATCTCACAGCGTGTAGTTCTCCTTTAAAGTTGTTTTTAAAGCTAAGTATATTGCTTATTTCGTGATCTCTGAAGAACACTATTAGCGACCCCCTTTCACCCTTCACGAGGTATGGTTCTAGGTGGCTACCCTTATCCCCTGTTGAGTGTGCTAAGTGGCACTCGTTGTCTAAAACTGTGTATTCTACTCCAAGATCGCTGTAAATCTCTACTAATTTCATGTGGAAAGCCATTTCAGGCGTCCACGCACCACGAGGATTCATGCCGATATACTTCCTAGTGATCTCAATTCCGTGCTCAAACTCCTCTCTTACAATGTCTTCTGCACCTAAGTAGTCTATTAAGTAACCCGCAATGCTGTGAGCATACATACTAGTTAACACGTCTACTTGTCCACGACTAGCGGCCTCTCTATATAGCTCGAGGGTTTTTCTCACAATCTCGGCTTCAGGGCTGTTCTTGCCTAGAACGCCTGCACTGTGCTTAATGCCTCTCTCCACTAGGTCTACCCATTGCGCTACAAGACTAGGACTCAGATTATATGTACACCTGTATTCCCGGTGTTCATTTAAGACTACTGCGTGGTGATAGTACGGTCCCTTACTGTAGGGTGCTAGCTCATCGCTGTAAGTGTGTATAAAGGCCCACAGTGCGTGGTACAGGCCATTAGGCAAGTAGTTGGGTGCTTGATGGTGATGCCAAACAAGAGCTAAGTACCTCTTAGTAGTATTGAACGCGTCTACTACTCTAAGCTTCACTCTATCTATAACAGAATCACTTGTCTTCAGCGTCAACTCGTAGTAGCCAGGTATTCTTGGAGCGTAGAGCTCAATAATATACTCTCTAACACCAGGCTTCAAGTCTAACTGCGCTACGAGGCCCCTGTAGGAGTAGAGGCTAACAGTTGTAGTCTTACTAGTCTCGGCTAAAACGCTAACAGATATTTTATCACCTGGATGCGTGATAGGAGTCTCCGGCACAATGTATGCTTCAAAATCACTCAACCACTAAGCACCCCGGCTCCTTATTCTACTTTATAACTCAGGTAAAAGGTATAAAAGAGTGCGCTGATCCTCCAGTCGAAGCTATTAAACCATAAATACCTGTATTGGAGCACGTAGATGAATTTACAAAGTGATGTCGATGATTAAGCCAGAGTACATAATTTGGATATTTACAGCTAAGTGTAACTTAGACTGTATACACTGCTATACAGCTAGATTTAGGGATTTAGGAGAACTGAGTTTACAGGATAAAATCCGGGTTGCTAGAGATATTGGTGAAACCGGCGTTAATTACGTTAACTTAACCGGCGGCGAGCCACTAATACACCCCCACTTTCCAGCAGTACTTTCAGTGCTACATGAATATGGTGTTGAAAAAAGCATTAACACAAATGCTACTAAAGTTCACGACTACATCGCCGATCTACTCTACAAGACTGAAACGTACGTCTTCGCCACTATTGAAGGGCCGCGCGAAGTTCACGATGAAATTAGAGGTAAGGGGTCTTACGACTTAGCTATTAAGGGAATAGAGGTTTTGAGGAGGAAATTAAGCGGTCTCGGAATAGTAACTACGGTAAACAAGCTGAACTACAGGAGAGTATACGAGGTAGTGGATTACGCTGCAAGCATAGATGCTGATGAGCTAGCACTATTACCGGTAATGCCCTCGGGAAGAGCGTTACAAACGGGTGTCTACGTATCCTCAAAAGAGTACCTCGAGGCTCTCTCGAGTACTTATACGAGGGCTCGTGAATATGGACTTAAACTCTCAGCCTGGTGTACTCCATGGGCTCCATTATTAAAGAAAGACATTGGGTTCTGGTTCTGCCGTGAAATGAGCGGTATGGACGTGGATCCCGGTGGGAATGTGCTCCTGTGTGATATACTAGACTACAGAATTACGAGTGTACGAGACAAAAGCGTAGTAGAGGCTTTTGAAGAGTTTAAAAACAATCCACTCGTGAAATCAGTCTATTCTCCCCTGAAACTACCAGAAGCCTGCAAAACCTGCCCCATCCTCCTTGGTTGCAGAGGAGGGTGCTTCGCTCGAGCTTATGTATTAAAGAAGGATCTTAACGCTGGAGATCCCTTATGCCCCAGAGTATGTGGACTAAGGGAATCGTAGCGTAGAAATTAACAATAACAGTCTCTTCAAATCGCATTTAACTACCGCGCATTAGTCACCTCATCACGTGAGTAGTGACTATGAGTTTGTAGACAATCAGCTTAATAAGCTATTCATTTTGACGATAAATCGGTGGTCACATGGTCGTTAAGGCTTTGCGCGTCGAGGACGCTGTTGGCTACAGACTTTTCCACGACTATACCTGTATTGAGCACGGTTTTAAGGGTGCTGTTAAACGACGCGGTGAAATTGTGACTTCTAGCGATGTTGATCTTTTAAAGAGGTGCGGTCACTTCTACGTCTACGTGTATGATGAAGGGCCTCCTAAGCCGGAATTTATACATGAAGAGGAGGCTGTGAACGCCCTAGCTCGCAGTGTAGCTGGGAGTAATGTTACAGTTGAACTAGCACAAGAGGCTAAAGCACTGCTACTAGCTGCTAAAAGTGGACTTTTACTCGTAAAAAGCGAGGCACTGAGAGAAATAAACTCCAAGGGGGTATTCATCGTGGTTACAAGGAAATCAGGGTACTATGCGAGGAGAGGTGACATTGTTGGAGTTGTAGACCTAATACCGCTCTACATTCACAGGGAACTGCTAGATGAACATGTGGAAATTTTAGCAAAGTATAAGCCGGTAATTACCATTAATGAGAATAAACAGCCTAAAATAGGCGTAGTTGTAACAGGCAACGAAATAGTAGAGGGTTTACGAAAAGACCTCGCCAGCCCAATTGTAATTGAGAAAATTAAGCGATATGAGTGCATTCCTGGGGATGTAGAGTACGCGAGGGACAGCACTGATGAGATTTCAAACAAAATCCTCTCAATACTACGATCTCACGACGCTGTTATTGTAACTGGCGGAATGAGTGTTGACCCCACTGATCGGACCTTCAGCGCCATTACAAGCGTGGCTGACGAGGTTGTTATATATGGTGTACCTATTAAACCGACCACTATGAGCACGATCG
>JAJHQQ010000077.1 GCA_020833245.1 Desulfurococcaceae archaeon | reverse complement strand
TGTAGAGGATATAGCAGAGAGGATCTGCGGGATTATTAGGGGAGAAATCTCAGTGGAGCCGGGAGTTAAGATCGACTGGCTACTACAACTACCCTTTGACGTGGTTAAGAGGTTTGAGGACTATGAAGGGAGCAGTGACTAGTCCAGGTGGTATTGTCCTCGCCTCTTGGGGGCAAATATCGAGTATTGTCTCAAAAGCAGACATTGTGCTTCACGTTCTCGATGCTAGAGATCCTCTCAGCACTTTTAGTAAGAAGCTTACTCACATCGTGGAGAAGAGGGGTAAGAGACTCGTCATAGTCTTAAATAAATCTGATCTCGTCCCGAGACCTGTAGTAGAGGAGTGGAAAAAGTACTTTGAAGTGCAGGGCTACCCGACTGTGTATATTGCAGCAGCGAGACATATGGGCACACTAAAGCTGAGAAGAGTAATTAAGAGAAGTGCACCGGTTTTACCGACTGTAGTAGCGGTGGCTGGTTATCCTAAAGTAGGAAAGTCCTCAATAATTAACGCGCTTAAGGGTAAGCACTCGGCTCCCACTAGCCCTTACCCGGGGAGTCCAGGCTATACGAGGCATTTTCAACTATACCGCGTTGACAAGGACATCCTCGTGATAGATACACCAGGGATTTTGCCTGTCGAGGGGGATGAAGTAGAGAGGCTTATAAGGGGTTATCCGCCTGAAAAGATGAATGACCCCGTGAAGCCGGCTGTAATGCTTATAGAGAGAATCCTCAAGGAGAATCCACACGCATTTCTTCACGCTTATAGAATAGAATCTACAGATCCCATGAGAATTCTCGAGGAGTTAGCTGTGAGGAGAGGGTGGTTTTACCGGACTACTCGAGAACCCCTTATAGAGGAGGCTGCGAGGGCTGTTATTCGCGACTATCACGACGGTAAGGTAAAATTCTATATTAGACCTCCAAGTACTCAGAGTATTCGTGGTGATGAGAGTAGTGGTTATTAGAGTTAAGATTCTTGAGACTAATCAGCAAGTTGAGCTCGACGTTAAGAGTACTACTGTGAGAGAGCTACTTTTGAGGCTGGGTCTTACTCTCTCTGAGCACATAGTGTTTAAAAATGGTGAGGTTATCACAGAAGACGATATTGTAGAAGATAACTCTGAGGTAGTAGTCTTCACGGTGAAGTCCGGTGGATAGTTTAGAGGCGTGTAGTGAGCTCACTAGCGAGGAGCTTGAGAGATATAGTCGTCAAATACCAGTTATTGGTTGTAGTGGACAACTAGTGCTTAAGAAGTCGCGAATACTTGTAGCGGGTGTTGGTGGCTTAGGGTCAATTGTGCTCTACTACCTAGTAGCTGCAGGTGTCGGTGAAGTAGTTTTCATAGATGATGGAGTCGTTGAGCTTAGCAATCTTCAGAGACAGATACTTTACTCCACAGGGGAGATTGGGGAGTCTAAGGTGCTTGTTGCTGAGAGAAAGCTAAGGGCTCTTAATCCGGGCGTTAAACTTGTTCCAGTACAGGCAGTTATCTCTGAGAGTACCCTAGAGGAGCATATTAGAGGCGTAGATGTGGTAATTGATGCACTAGATAACTGGGAGACAAGGTTTATTCTAGATAGAGTAGCGTGGAGGCACTGGAAGCCACTAGTACACGCCGGTGTAGGAGAGTACTATGGGCAGTTAACTGTTATTAAGCGTGGTGTTACGCCGTGTTTGAGGTGTCTATTTAGAGGGGTGGGGAGTAGTAGTAGGGGGAGAGTTGTAGTTTTAGCTACTATACCCGGGTTACTGGGTCTTCTCGAGGTAAATGAGGCCTTTAAGATACTGCTGGGCATTGGGGAGCCGATGTACAATAAGATCCTCGTTTTTAACGGGAAAAAGCCCTCAATAGACGTAATTGAGGTCAAAGCACTAGACTGCGGAGATATATGCAGTGATTAGCCTCCCATTTCAGGGGTTACTAGGACTACTCTGTCTCCATCGTGGAGAATGTAATTTGGGTCGTCCACTGCGACCCCGTTAACGTGTACTACGTAAATGTAGTGTCCTTCAAAGTACCTCTTAGCTAGGGCGGGGTTTAATCTCTCACCGAGGGCCCTTATGAGGTCTATGAGCTTACTGTTCTCCGGTAAGTCTAACGTCACATTAGATACTCCGGCTAGTTCACCGGCCCTCCCGAGGAGCACAACGTGAATTCTCATAGAGATATACACTCTCACACTCTACTGGTGTCTAATCCTATGTAGTATTACTGTAGCTGTTTATTTAAGAGCCTTAAGTATCATTATTACAGAGGATCCGGGTTAATCAGAAATGATATGCTTTAAACTAATACCCCTGAGTGCTGAGAAGTGCGTGAACAGTGAGAAAGCGAGGTTAAGGGATCTAGTGGAAGTGATTAAAGAGCACTTAGAGGACGGCTACATAGTGGTTGTAAACGGTAGAATTATCAGTGACCTCAACTACGTAGTTACTAGTAACGATACTGTAGTATTTGTGAAGGAGTTCATGGGTGGCTAGAATATAACTCTTGAGTTACTCGTGGAGCTAAGTGCGTGGCCAAACGCGGTCAAAGTAAATGTTCTTTGATCTCGCAGAGAGCGGTATACCGTACGCTATGTCGGCGTCTATTAGCTTGAGTTCAACTGCGGCTACTCCTACACTGTACATTATCCTATTGTCTATGTTTAGTAGTGACGCGGTTTTAACAGCGGA
>JAJHQQ010000018.1 GCA_020833245.1 Desulfurococcaceae archaeon | reverse complement strand
TCATCTCCTCTCTCAGCCATGCCGCTAAGAGCCTGGAAACCTATGTCGTAAGTTCCTCCATCTCCCGCAAATACCACGACGTCTATGTGATCGTACTTTAACCTACCAGTCTTTCTCAGCGCGTTGATTGCTGCGTAGATGCCACTTGCAGTAGCAGCAGCGTTTTCAAACGCGTTGTGTATCCAAGGTACAGCCCAGCTCGTCCAGGGATATATAGTGGTTGAAACCTCTAAACACCCCGTAGGCGACACAACTATAGTGGGGCCTCTAAACGCGAAACTAGCCAGTTTTACTACTAGTGGAGCGGTGCAGCCGGCGCACATTCGGTGACCGGGTAGGAGCGCGCTTGTTTTCTGCTCTGCTAGTTGCCTCAGATTAAACAGTAAAGGTAGCATCTTCCCTTCTCCCGGTTCAAACACCCAGATCTTATACTGGGAGAGGACTTTACTAGGTGACTGAGTATTCACTACTCCCTCACCCCTAGATACCTCTGTAGTCTCTCCTCTGGGATAAAGCCCCTCCTCAAGTCTTCTCTGAGCTCTTCAATTAGTCTGTGTACTAGTTGAGGGGATAAGTCTCTACCACCTAGTCCGTAAATGTAGTTTACTACTAGAGGTCTCTCCTTCAGAGTATATAGGCTTGAAATAATGTCAGAGTATAGTGCGCCAAGGGTTCCTGGACTAGCAGCTCTATCGAGTACAGCTACGAGCTTTACATCTTTGAGGAGCTCAGCTACTCTTCTACGTGGGAAGGGTCTATATGAGCGTATTCTCAAAACACCAATTTTAACGCCTCTCTCTCTGAACTTCTTGACGATGTTTCTAATAGTGCCAGTACTGCTACCCATGACTACAATGGCTATTTCAGCATCGCTCATAGCGTAGGGGTCTACTAGTCCATCACCGTATTTCCTGCCTGTTAGCTTATACCACTCCTCGTTTACCTCTGTTATTACTCTCTCAGCGTGCTTGAATGCCTCAACTTGCTGAGTCTTAATTTCAAAGTAGTAGTCATAGAATGCTAACATACCTACGCTGAGGGGTCTAGCGGGGTTTAATGTATATTCCACCTCCTCATCGTAGTAGTCGACTTTAACTTTGACAGGCTTTCTGGGTCCTCCAAGAAATTCATAAATAGCCTCGTCAGGTAACACATGGAGATTCTCCATGGTGTGACTTAGAAAGAAGCCGTCTAAGTGAACTGATACTGGTAACTGTACTTCTGGGTGTTCAGCTATTTTGAAAGCCTGAATTGTTGTGTCATATGCTTCTTGCACATTTTCAACGAAGAGCATTACCCAGCCAGCATCTCTCATTAGGTACGCGTCGCTGTGATCACCGTGAATGTTAATAGGTGCTGAGAGGGCTCTATTAGTAACAGCCATTACAATGGGTAAGCGGAGACCGGAGGCTATATACAGTGTCTCAACCATTAGTGCTAAGCCCTGACTACACGTTGACGTAAAAGCCCTTGCTCCAGTTGCAGCTGCGCCAATACACGCGCTCATAGCGGAGTGTTCTGACTCAACATGTATGAACTCAGTGTGAACCTCGCCGTTTGCAACGAACTCTGAGAACTTCTCAACGATAATTGTCTGTGGTGTTATTGGGTAAGCTGCTACTACATCTACGTAGCACTGTTTAACAGCGTACGCGACGGCTTCATCTCCGTTAAACATCATGATTGTCTGCTTCTCTCTCGGGTATTTAGGTGTGAGTTTAAGTGTCGTCACAACTACTCACCGCCAAACTCAGGAACCATGGATATTGCTTTAACAGGGCACTCCTGTGCGCAAATACCACATCCCTTACAGTAATCGTAGTTTACTTCTACTCTAACTCCATCCCACATTATTGCTGGCTCAGGGCAAAACAGCCAGCATATAAGGCACTTAGTGCACTTATTCTGGTCTATTACCGGCTTCATTGCTCTCCACTCTCCTGTCTTTACTTCTGTTGACAGCTTAAACCCGACTCCACCAATTGGTATCTCTCTCCATGATTTAAGGCTCAAGCTCACACCTCTATAGTCTCACTCATCGCCCTCTCAACTAAAACAGTATTTTTCTCCGCCACGGGGCCAGTAAACCGCTCCATTATGGCTTTTTTGACGTCTTCAAATTTAACTACATAGCCTAGTTTAAGGAGGCCGCCTATCATTGCCGTGTTTGTAGCTCTAATTCTGAGAATTTCTAGAGCTAGCTTAGACGCTGGCACGAGTAGTACTCTGTAATCCCCGCGCTTTATTCCCAACCTCTCTAAGACGCTGTTCACGTCTCCAGTGTAGTTTGTCACTATTACCCCTTCAGGCTTGAGGCCTTCAACTATTCTAGGTGAGAGCAGAGTGTAGTCTAATATCACGAGGATGTCTGGGTTATAGACCATGCTATGCACCTCTATTGGCTCATCGCTTATACGTGTAAAGCTCAGTACAGGGGCACCAGATCGCTCAGGGCCAAAGGCCGGAAAGCTCTGCGCGTATTTACCCCCGTAGGCTGCAGCTGTAGCGACTATGTTACTGGCTGTCCATACCCCCTGTCCTCCTCTACCATGCCAACGGATCTCAATTAACACTTCTACATACACCTCAATGACAATTCAGAATGTAGAGTTATACTTTAAAGCTTTATGTTTTTATGAGCCGTACAAGTTGATCTCACGTGTTGAAGTAGACATTTATTTTCAACAGGTATTTAATCTTAATGGTGTTTAATTTGAGTGCTCTCGAAGAGCCCTACGCACTGATTTCTAGAGAGCACGGAAAGTTCAGGGTCTGTATAATTGTAAATAGGTGTAAAGAGTGTGGACTATGCATAGCTGTGTGTCCAACAAAAGTACTCGTAAAATCTAGTGTTATTAACGCGTATGGCTATCACCCGCCAGAGCCCGCTAATATTGAGAAGTGCATTGGCTGTAGACTCTGCGAGTATAATTGTCCTGATTTCGCGATATTTGTAGAGAGGGTGGGTTAATTGAGGAAGACCTTTGCACCCGGTAACGTAGCTATTGCTGAGGGAGCCATTACTGCGGGTTTAAAGTTCTACGCTGGTTACCCAATAACACCTAGCTCAGAGATAATGGAGTACCTCGCTGAGAGGTTACCGAGGCTAGGAGGCGTTGTTATTCAAATGGAGGATGAGATAGCATCAATAAACGCGATAATCGGCGCCTCATGGGCCGGCGCTAAATCCATGACTGCCACATCAGGCCCGGGTTTCTCACTAATGGCTGAGGCTATTGGGCTCGCAGTTATAACAGAGACCCCTATTGTCGTGGTTAACGTTATGAGAGCGGGGCCTAGCACAGGTGTCCCTACAAAAACATCTCAGTCGGATGTTCTACAGGCGAGGTGGCTTGCTCACGGAGACTATATAGTTCCCTGCTATGCCCCGTGGAGCGTACAAGAAGCATATGATCTCACAATTAAAGCGTTTAATACAGCTGAGCTCTTGAGAACACCTGTCGTGATTTTAAGTGACGCCGTCATAGCCCATTTGTGGGAGCCCCTTGTAATTCGTGATGAGAAAGAAGTGACAATTATTAACAGGAAAGTTCCAAAAGAAGGTGAAAAAGCTCTTCCCTATAAGCCAGACCCGGACCTCATTCCACCTATGCCGATTTTTGGAAGAGGTTTCAAGGCTATTGCGGAGTCTCTTACTCACGATGAGAGAGGATACTATGCACCACGAGATGACAGCTACAGGGCCCTTGTATTACGCTTGCACATGAAGATCTTTAAGAGACTAGACCAGGTATTTGACTACGAGTCCTACTACTGCGGCGAAGACTGCGACTACATGCTGCTATCTTACGGATCTGTTGCGAGAATAGCCTATTTAGCTATGTTAGAGCTACGTAAACGTGGACACAGAGTCTGCATGTTGAGGTTGAAGACACTGTGGCCCTTAGACGAGGAGAAGTTAGTTAAATCATGTAGTGCTAGGAGAATAATCGTTCTCGAGAACAATATGGGGAAAATCTATATGGATGCTGAGAGAATATTCAGGGATCGAGAGGTTTATCCTGCACCTCTACTCAGCCTAGAGTTACCCTCACTCAGAGACGTTCTCGAGGTGATTAACACATGGCTATGAAAACACCCCCCCTTATACACCCGCTCGATAAGCACTTAAGACTAGATAGAGTACCAACAATGTATTGCCCTGGCTGTGGAATCGGTATTGCACTCGGAGCAATGTTTAGGGCTCTTGATAGGAGGTTCAATGAGGGACTCTTAGACCCTAACAGGATTGTCTGGGTTGGGGGAATAGGTTGTAGTGCTAGAGCTACACTCTACGTAAACTACGATGCAGCACACGTGTTACACGGTAGAGCTATTCCATTTGCACTAGGTGTTATACTTGCAAATCCGAATTTACAGGTGATAGTTATAGGTGGTGACGGAGACATTGCAGGAATAGGTGGCAATCACCTTATTCACGCTGCTAAGAGGAATATAGACATGATCGTAGTGATGATCACTAATTTCGTCTACGCAATGACAGGTGGACAAGTCGCGCCGACTACACCAGTAGGAGTTAAAACGACGACTACACCATATGGGAATCCAGAGCCTCCGATCAATGTTGTTAAGGTGGTGACTTCGCTAAACGCCAACTACGTTGCGAGGGCAAGTGTTACTACACCTCACTATATAGAGAGCTTCTTCTATAAGGCTCTCGGAATGAAGGGCTTTAGATTTATAGAAATCGTGAGTACTTGTCCAGAAGTATATGGTCGACACATAGGTTTAAGAGACCCTGTGGATATGTACAATGAGCTGAAAAAGAGAGTGAAGTATAAGCAAAAACCAAGTATTGAGGAATCAGATATTAGCTGGGATACAGGCATAGTAATAGGGGAATTCCTAGAGCGTAACAACCCCTCATACCTAGAACTACTAACAGGGGTGCGTGGTAAGTGAAGTGGGATATTTTAATTGTAGGGAGAGGGGGGCAGGGAGTACTGTTACTGGGGAGGATTATAGGACTTGCGGCCAGTAAATATGCAAACTACTATGCTGTTTTAACAGAAAGCTATGCAGCTGAAACACGTGGTGGAGAGAGTAGAGTAGACTTAACAATATCATCTACTCCCGAGGACGCTATGCGTGTGAAAATAGAAAATGCCGATATAAGTATATTTATGTTCCCCTTTAACATTTACAAGTACAAATCCTTACTTTCTAAGAACACAGTAGTCATTGTTGACTCAGAGTATGTTGATCCAGACCTCTTCAGGGAGTATAAGCTCATAGCTCACAAGTTTAGTGAAGTAGCCGAGAAGAACACGGGGACGCGGAGAGTAGCTAACATGGTTATCTTAGGCAAGTTGATACGTGAAACCAGAATTCTCGACTTGGAGCAAATAAAATTAGCAGTAAAGGAACTAGTACCAGAAAACTGGCTTAAGCAAAACATATTAGCCCTAGAACTAGGTTACAACATGTAATGTTACCATGGAAGGTTCGCTGAATACCACTTTTAAAAATAAAAAGACCTCAGCACAGGAATAAACATACTTATGGGGCCGGTAGCTCAGCTGGAAGAGCGCCGCCCTCGCACGGCGGAGGTCCCGGGTTCAAATCCCGGCCGGTCCACTACTTTTCTCGCAGTAAGCGAGTTCTAGCAGTGGAAGATAGTAAGTGGGTTTCTACTTATCTGTAGCATTAGCGGTACTTGCTGGCAGTACTTCAAATGAGCCGTCGTGGTAAATTACTACTTTTACATCTCTGTCTAGAACGGGCTTTTTTACACCTACTTTGTACCGTAATTGCGAGTATATGTACGTGAAGTTGCCCTTGAGCTTTACGCCGAGTTCATCTGCTTTGCGCAGAATTATTGCCGGGATCTCTACTAGCTTTGTACCAGACTTAATAGTTAATGATGTTCGCGAGCACAGCTCACGGTAGATATTAATAGTCTCCTCTGCGAGCCTCACCTTTCTAAGCGCAGCTCTCTCAATAGTCGAGATAGTTGTCCTCGAGACGCCCAGGATCTCTGCGACTTCTCTCTGTGTTAACCCCCGTGCTCTGAGTTTTAACACCGCGAGTTCTTTTTCCGTGAAAAGTCCATAACGCTTCTTCAAGGTGAAATGATCACCTCCAATGAGAAGAAGGCTTGAAGATAAATCAACTTACTTAGTACTTACATATATGGGTAATACTGTTGTTTTTCGCTAACTACTACTGGAAACCACTCGTTGAAACCAGAGACTACAGCTAGATAGGTGTTTATAAGCCTATAGAGAGTCCTCAAGAAGTATGACTTACCGTACTTTTCAATCTCATCGTTAAATACCTCGAGGTTTATGACTATTGCCTGCGGGTCGCTGATCGCCGGTTTAACGGCTATTTTACAATCACTACACACCATTAGGGCTTTTGAGAGAATAGTGTGAAGTAACCTCACCCTCTCATTTACACTCAACTTCTCCAGCTCTCTCCTATGCTCAGGTGAAATCACAACACCAAGTACGAGTATAACTCTATCTCTCTTATCACTCGGAGATATAACTGAGAACTTTACACCAGGAGGTGCTTGAGTTGAGACAGCCAACCCCCACTCTACGCCGGGAACACTAACTCCTTCTAAGTTGCTTATAGTGTAGGATTCCTCGAGCAGCCACCTGCTAATAACCTCCTTTACCCCCACAATTACCCCCTAAGTCAAGTACAGTTAAATAGATTTTATTTTAAACGTAGACACGAATAGAGAATTCAGCTAAGAGTAACTAAAATCCCCTTTGGAATTCTAAAAATAAACTGTGAGTAAGAGGTGATTATAAGCCGATAGTAAACACTAGTAGAAAAATTTAACTCGGTGACCACTTTGAGCGAGGATCTTCCAGATACCCTCAAGTTGAAGTTAATGAAGAGAATTATGAATAAAGCAGCGAGAGAGTGGGAAAAGACTACTGGTCGCAGCGTAGAAGATCCCGAGCAACTTGTACGAGCCAACTCCGACGAGAAAGCACTAGAGCTTCTAGATAAGATCAAGTTGAAGTATCCAGAAATATACAGTGTGCTAATAAGCGAGCTGTACAGGGCTATAAAGAGCGGTAAGATTGCCTCTATGAGTGGCACACTAGTCTACAATATAATAACCATGTTAAATCTCGACGTGAAACCAGACATCAAAATAAAGTTTGTTAAGCGAGGTAGAGAAGTCGGTTTAAGGGATTACATAGAGTAACACTAGAAGAGAGGAGGAAGTAGACACTTTTAAACTCAGTATGATAAGTCTAAGATTCTAGAACCACTCAGCACGTTTCTAAGCATATATAAGGCTAGTGTTTCCGCCACTAAGTCGGCTACGGCACCGGGATTTAGACCCTTATCATACAGCTCCTTGTCGAATTCAAGAGCGATATTTACCCAGTTTTCTTCCGCAGATAGGACTTCGTTAAGTACAAGTAACGCTTTCTTAGAGACCTCCGCAGCAGTATCATAGCCATATTTTAACAGTATAATAGTGTCAATATTGCTTGATAGTAGATACAAGTACGTCTCTACAATAGACCTGTTCAGCTCTCTATTCACCTCAATTCTCGACCTGAGGAAGCTCTCTGCTTTAACACCACGCGGAAACCCCTCTATAGCTTCGCTGGCCACAATGTCGAATTTAGAGCTATAAAGCAGGATTTCGTAGAGACGCTGTTTTCTAGCTTTGAGCTTTTCTTTAAAGTCCGCGTCCCAAACATTAACATACTCACCCGTGTAATCACTTGGTTTAATGTGGCTAGGAGAGGCCACTCTAATAGCCATGTAGTAGTATATTGAGTCTAGAACCTTAGTAGAAGAGATCACGTGTTTAGAGTAGCCGACTAGTTCCTCCACGCGAGTACATGTACTAGCAATACACCTACCAGCTGATACGCTGAGTAGAGAGAGTAGCAGTGAGGAGCCTAGACAAGTATTGCTAGAATTCACTTTCTCAGCTACGTCTCTCACAAGCCCGTAGACCAGGTCTCCTAGAACTACGCGCTTATAGCCACGTATTCCGCGCGTAATTCCTCTCTTAAAGTACTTATAAGCTAGTACACCTGTTGCTAAGAAAGCCTCGTATCTCAGCTTTGGCCTGTCTCTTAGCCTATGTACATTTCCTGGTTTTGGATAAGCGGAGGGCTCTAAAATTAGAGCTAATGTTAAAGCCTCTGCGAAGCCAGTAGCAAGCCTTCGATAGGGGAAAAAGCCTCTGTTTAAACCATTAGAGCCCCAACCCGACACCATAAACTTTTCCTCTACTCTAAATTAGCATGCCTCTCTTGTAATTCGGCCTCTGTGATCCCCAGTTTATTCATTAGCTCGACTACAACTCCATCTAGGAAAATCATAGTTGTAGCTTCAAATAGTGTTCCAAGTGGCGCTAAAGGCTCGTGGACACCCATTACTTGCCTAACATAGTAGTCCTCTTCTTTAGCCAGCTTAGTTCTACCAGGTATTCTCACCAAGATGTCTGCTATTTTCCCCAGCGGGCTATCTGGAAAAGTAGTGAGCGCGACTACTCTGGCCCCTATAGCCTTCGCGGCTTCAGCTATAGCTACAACGCTCTTCGTTCTACCGGAACCAGATACGGCTAAAAGGACATCTTCCTTAACTATAGGAGGTAGAATGGTCTCACCTACAACGTAAACGTTAAATCCTAAGTGTAGTAGTCTCATTGCAAAGGCCTTAGCAACGAGACCACTTCTCCCCGCACCAGTAACGAAAATACGCTTGCCGTTTTTGCGGGCTTCTAGAAGAGTATTTAAAAAAGCCTCTTTCTCACTATCACTTATTAGCTCAATTGCCTTGTAAATAAAGTCTATTATCTCGACAGCTGCATCTCTAGTTAAGCCAGTAACCATGTAGCCCTCTAGTAGATTACGTATCTTGAGGGTTTTAAACCATAAATAGATCGTTGCATAAGGCGATCAGGGAAAAACGATATTAGTGACATTAAGGATTTAACAATAAATGCCCCGCCACTCTCACACCTTCCAGAGATCCCCTGCTAAGGGGGTGTGAATATGAAGAAGGTCGGTCTGGCGGGG
This sequence comes from Desulfurococcaceae archaeon, assembly GCA_020833245.1. Taxonomy (GTDB): domain Archaea; phylum Thermoproteota; class Thermoprotei_A; order Sulfolobales; family Desulfurococcaceae; genus UBA285. Next base: position 3,513 of record JAJHQQ010000018.1, on the reverse strand, counting down.
CACAGAACTACCAGGAGACGCGGCATCTCGTGGTGCTTTAAATGCGGAGACTAAGAGTTATCAGGGTCTTTGACCCGTGGATGTCTCCTCTGTGTACATGTCCACGAAAATACAGCCTTCACCCATACACGGGCTGTAGTCACTTCTGCTTGTATTGCTACGCGGCATCATACATAGGTAGGAAGCAGAGTACTCCAAAAGCTGAGTTTTTAACTAACGTTAGAGCAGACTTAGAGATTATTGAGGAGAACTCGCTAATAGAAATGAGCTCTAGTAGCGATCCTTACCCGCCAATAGAAAAAGACCTTGAATTAACGCGTAAAACGCTTGAACTCCTCTCGAAAAGCCGAGTGAGAGTACTGATTACCACGAAGTCCCATCTTGTAGTAAGAGATGTAGACCTCTTAAAGAAAATACCCTCGGCTGTAATGATAACTATTACTACACTCGACGACGAGTTAGCTAAGTTAATTGAGCCTTACGCGCCTTCACCTACTCTTAGATTGAAAGCTATTAGAGAGTTGAGTACGCGGGGAATTCCGGTTGGGGTTAGAATTGACCCTATAATGCCAGGTGTAAATAGCGATGAGTATAGTATTGTGGAGTTGCTTGAAAAGGTAAAAGAAGCTGGGGCAAAACACGTGGTAACTTCAACATACAAGGCGAAGTGGGATAGCTTGAAGAGATTACTGCAAGCTCTCTCTGAAGGAGGCAAATTAAGAGAGGTTTACGTTGGCAGCGGCATCAGAGTTCATGGTTACATGTATTTGCCTCGAGCGATGAGAGAGAGGTTGTTACTACCAGTAGTTAAAACAGCTATAAAGCTAGGACTCACTGTAGCTACGTGTAGAGAGGGCCTCGGACAGGAATTTAATAGAGCACCCTCCTGCGACGGATCTCACTTAATAGAGCTCAGTAGAGCACTTAAAGGTTAGTACTCTATAGGAAAACAGGGTGGTTTAAACGGAGGGGATCTCTACTAGAAAACCCGAGAAAATATTTGAGTACAGCATGAAATGCCCACAGTGTAAAAGCGATATTAATGTGTCTGTGTTTAAATACACAGTACCCTACTACGGTAACATTTTAATATTTAGTGGTAGTTGTCCAGTATGCAACTATATATACAGAGACGTAGAACAATTTAGTGGAGCTGAGCCGCGTAGAATTACATATAGAGTAGAAAAGCCAAGCGACGTTAACGCGCTCGTAATTAAGAGTTCACACGCTAGAATAGAAATACCAGAGTTGGGCCTCGTAGCGGAGCCGGGCGCCGCGTCTAAAGGCTATATAACCACAGTGGAGGGTTTAATTGTAGAATTCATTAATGCTTTAACACCTCTCTGTGCCGAGAAATCAGTAAGTACTGCAAACTGCGAGGAGCTTCTCCATAAATTAGAAAAAGCACGTAACGGTGAGTTAGAGTACACAGTAGTAATTTACGACTATACTGGAATTAGCAACGTATTAAGTGATAAAGCAGTGCGCGAAAAGTTGAGAGTTGAAGAAATGGGTAGCTACTAGTTCTTAAAGAGCAAGAAATGTTTCGCTAAAGCCCCCTCTCTGAAATCACGGTGCGCTAGTTATACAAAAACAGCGAAGTATTACCCGTTAGAGCGGTAAACATAACAAACTTATGTTCACATAGCAATTCCATGTAACAATTATCTTCGTACAAGCTTAAGTCCTCTACGTACCCAGGTAACTTTTACTAAAAGAACAACACATAAATATATATTTATTATCTCATATAATATGTTTTACATAAAACTGTGCACGCATTAAACATGTAAACAAAAAGATAAATTTATAAGCACACACAGTGAAAGATTAAAGTGAATATGTGAGAGGGAGATAGCACATGCCCGAGAAGCTAAAGTTCTTCGACCTAAAAGCAAAGCAGTACTTTGAAACAGACAAGTACGAGGTTGTAATAAAAGAGACTAAGAGAGGCAAGATCAAAATAGCGTTTGCTACAAGCCCATACACCGGCAAGAAATTCGCCAGGATACTAGGACCTGCTAAATAATGGCCTTAGACTCTAGGGGTTCCCACTAAATATTTTTTTTAACACTCTCTTTTCTTCACGTTCCAGTGCAAGTAGTACTTGTAGCTGGTCTTAGTAGGTTTTTCTTTAAGTGTAGTATCTTCTCGAGTGCTTCTATAAAGTAGTCTACTTCCTCGAAGGTGTTGTAGAGATAGTAACTAGCTCTTACTGTACCATCTAATCCTAGCCTCCTGTGAAGTGGGTGGGCACAGTGCATTCCACTCCTCACAGCTATGCCAAACATGTCTAAGGCAGCTCCCACAGTGTGGTGATTTAGTCCCTTAACATTAAATGCTATGACGCCTGTTTTGTCTCCCGGGTTTCTGGGGCCATAATACTCTATTTCATCGCCGAGCTCCTCAAACCTCTTTAGAGTATACCTCACGAGCTCCATCTCGTGTTCTCTAATATTCTCCATTCCTACTCTCATCAAGTACTTTGCAGCTTCAGCTAAACCTATACCCTCAGCTATATTGGGAGTGCCTGCTTCAAACCTCCAAGGCAATTCATGCCATACAACAGTGTCAAGAGTGACATCTATAATAGTGTCGCCCCCTACTTTAAAGGGCTTCATTTCCTCTAGTACATCTTCTCTCCCCCACAGGACACCCGAGCCTGTGGGGCCAAGCATTTTGTGCCCGCTGAATGCTAAGAAGTCAACTTCAAGCTCACGCACATTTGTAGGCATGTGTGGAACGCTCTGTGCACCATCAGCTACTACTACCGCGCCTACCTTGTGGGCTAGTCTGGCTATTCTCTTCGCGTCATTTATTGTTCCCAGGACATTACTAGCTATGGGAAACGCGACCAGCCTTGTTCTCTCGCTAATAGCCTCTTCTAGTTGATCGTATCTTAGGTAACCATCATTTGCTATATCAATATACTTGACTTTCGCTCTCTTTAACTGAGCAATTAGTCTCCACGGCAACATATTGCTGTGGTGATCCATAATGGTAATGATGATCTCATCCCCCTCTCTAATATTCCAGAGACCCCATCCGTACGCTACCGTGTTAATAGCCTCAGTGGTGTTAGAGACGAGGATAACTTCTCTCCACGAATAGGCATTTATAAACTTAGCTAAGACCTCGTGGGCCTCTTCATACATTTTACTCGCCTCTTGACTTAGAGTGTGAAGACCCCTGTGAACATTAGCATAGTGCTTCTCGTAGAACTCCTGCATAGCGCGAATAACTTGCATAGGCTTCTGAGTACTAGCGGCATTATCAAAGTAAACTATTCTCCTATTATTAACGAGCCTACTGAGTATTGGAAAATCCCTTCTAATATCCTCGGGGTCAAGCATAAAACACTACCTTTAAGAACTATGTCTCAGGAGCCTATTAAGCCGGGAATACGGGGGTGTGGTGTAGCATACGCGACATGTTCTAGTCCGTGTATATAACTAACAAGTCTTTCTAGTCCAAGACCGTTTGTCCCTAGATGGTCATTTCCTTCATTTCGGG
>JAJHQQ010000076.1 GCA_020833245.1 Desulfurococcaceae archaeon | reverse complement strand
GAAAACAAGGCTCTTAGAGTTCTAGTAGGGAGGCTCGTGCCTGAGGTTTACGTGGCACTAGATACTCAAGTCTTGTATTTTGCTGTGAACATGAGTATTAGTGATCTAAGAGACGTAACGATAGGAGTATACTTCGCTACGCCTGCTGTATCTCTCTCGCCGTATGCTCCAGGATTTAATTTGTACCCGAGAAGCAGCAACGTTGATCTAGGAATATACCTGGCGAGAGAGATCCTAGTAGACTTCTCTGCGCGAAAAGCACACGTGAGTAGAGCTGAAAATAACACTTGGAGTCAGCAACGCGTAGTTGATGTCTATGTTAGTGGTGTACCAGGCTCTTACTCCGCGGAGTTCTCTGTTAGAGTCAGCGACTTAGAGCTAACACAGGGGGAGCTAGCCTACATGGCTATAGTAGTTTACGTGAATAATTCAGCTGCTGAGTGGTCCTCGAGGCTGGGACTAGCATACCAGCTATATATACCGAAACCCGTGGGCGCTGTAGGTGAAGTGGTATTTGAAATGAATGACCCCATAGGAGACGACGATGGCCCCGGAGGCTTTAAGTACCCGAGAGCAAGCGTGTTTATACCAGGAGTATTCGACTTAGTGAAGTTCACTGTTAGAGACGCTGGAGATAGAGTAGTATTTGTGTTCACATTTAGAGAGCTCGGTGGAAACCCATGGAATGGCCCTAACGGGTGGAGTATGCAGCAAGTACACGTTTATATTAAAACAACACTAAGCGCGGAAGGCCAATATGACACTTTTGGATTAAACGCCACTGTAGCTCATGGGTGGCACATGGCTTTAATAGTGGCCCCAGGCTGGGGTACTGATCCTGTACCGGATGGTGAGAAGACAGGGCTCTACTACTATGATAGGGATGCTCCACTAGTGCAAGACGGCTCCTTGAAGGCGTACGCAGACCCCGCTACTAAGTCTATTATTGTTGAGGTCTCAAAGGATGTTCTCTACGATGTGGAGAACATAGCTAACTGGGTGTATGTTGTTGCTGTAACAAGCCATGATGGGTATGGACCCGGGAAAATAAGGCCATTTATGATTCGCGGTGGGGAGTGGATTGTAGAAGTGCCGGATACTGTAGAGTACGCGCAGGCCACTTTAACAGGAGTTATTCCACGTATACTAGACTTGCTGGCCCCCACAGCTAGTGACCAGTACACCATTCTCAAAAGCTTTGACGCGGTTAATGGTAAGCCAGCGAAGCTAGTAGGCGTCTATCGCGAAGGGCTATACACACTTACCCCAACTCCGTCTCCATCACCAACACCTACCGCGACGCCTCCAAGTGGAATAATAGACTGGATAAAGAAACCAGAGGTAATAGCAATAGGAATATTAGTAGTTGTAGTAATAGTAGGCGCTATAGTAGCTTTAAGAAGACGGTAAAAAAGAACCCTCTTCCACTCTTACTTTTTTCACGCATAGGTACCATCTTTAACTCTAATTGTAATGGTATTTAACCTCCCCGAATAGTATTAACTATTAAGTGCTCGTTGCGGGGCACTGTGTATGGCGAGAGTTGAGCTTAAAGGCGTTGTTAAGAGGTTTGGTAAAGTTGTCGCGGTTAATCACGTAAGCCTTGATATTGGCGACAAGGAGTTCTTCTCGCTTCTAGGACCCTCTGGGTGTGGTAAAACCACGGTTCTTAGAATTATAGCTGGATTAGAGTTCCCCGATGAGGGAAACGTCTTAATAGATGGTAAAGTAGTTACTCACCTCCCACCTAAAGACAGAGACGTGGCAATGGTTTTCCAGAACTACGCGCTGTATCCACACATGAGTGTATTTGATAATATAGCCTTCCCGTTAAATGTAAGGAGAAGAGAGCTCAAGTTAACAAAGGAGGACATAAGGAAAAGAGTTATTGAAGTAGCAAAACTCTTGAACATTGAGGAGTTACTTAAAAGATACCCATCTCAGTTAAGCGGCGGAGAACAACAGCGCGTCGCCCTGGCAAGGGCCCTGGTAAGGAGGCCAAAAGTCTGGCTTCTCGACGAGCCCCTGAGTAATCTCGACGCTAAATTGAGAGTCGCTATGAGAAGTGAGCTCAAAAAACTCCAGAAAACTCTTGGGATAACAACAGTCTACGTCACGCACGATCAGGTAGAAGCCATGGGCATGGCTGATAGAATAGCCGTAATGAATAAGGGCAGAGTCTTACAAGTGGGCACACCTGACGAGCTCTACTATAAGCCATCAGATACATTTGTAGCGACTTTCATTGGCTCTCCGCCTATGAACATAGTACCCTGCACTCTAGAAGAGCAGTCAATTAGCTACACCTACAAGGTTCCAGTAGAACATAGTGGTGGAATAATAGGTGAGGGGACGGTTACTTCTCGATTCAAGTTAAAGTGTGCAGATGTGGTTGAAATACCACTAGCACCAAGATACGCTGAGCTACTCTCAAAGAGTGGTAGAGACTTCCTCCTGGGGATTCGACCCGAGTACATCGAATTAACTAAGACTAAACCAGAACTAGAAATAGGTGTCGTTAAGTCCAAAGTAGAAGTAACAGAGCCGCTCGGGTCAGAGATTATCACAACTGTACAACTAGGCTCAGAGCTCATTAAAGTGAAAACACACCCAGATGTGAAAATATCACCTGGCGACGAGGTCTACTTAAAACTAGATCTTAGAAGAGCCTTAGTTTTCGATAAGAAAACAGGTAAACTAGTAGTTTAAAGCCT
>JAJHQQ010000075.1 GCA_020833245.1 Desulfurococcaceae archaeon | reverse complement strand
TACTCGGCTACATCCCTCAGCGACTCTGATACTGTTAAGTGTGGATATGGTGTCTTAGCTGCATCCTTAACGTTAAGCTTACTGAGGTATAGTGGTATGTAAGCTGAGACCACTTCTGACGCATTTGGTGCAACAATGTGAACACCAAGAACTCTATCGCTTTTCTCATCCATGAGGATTTTTACAAATGAGTTCTTTTGACCCTTAATCTTCACGGCTGAGAGGAAGTATACTGGTACACGGTACTTCACGTACTTAACACCGAGTGAGTTAAGCTCTCTCTCAGTATACCCCAGTGAGGCGACTTCGAGACCCGTGAATATGGTTATGGGGACGAGCTTGTAGTCTAATTTAAAAGTCTCTTCTCCGAGAATACTTCTAGCCGCGATAAGACTCTCCAATAGAGCCTTGTGAGCTAAGAGGGGGCCTCCTACAACGTCTCCCGCTGCATAAATACCCTTAACACTAGTCTCCATTTTATCCTCTACTGCGATATAGCCCTTCTCATTTATTCTTACACCAAGTTGCTCTAACCCCACACTACTTGTCCTAGGTTTTCTCCCAACAGCAACTATGACTTTATCAACCTCGACGACCTCGCCACTCGTTAACTTAGCAGTGTAAACTGAGTTATTCTTTGACACTTCAACTACACTGGTTTTCTCTAGCACTCTGACACCACGATGCGAGAGGTGTGTTTTAACTGCTAGAGCTACATCTCTATCTGTGAAGGGGAGTATGTGCTCCATTAACTCCACTACTGTAACATCTACTCCTAGAGATGAGTAGGCATTCGCGAGTTCAACACCTACAACTCCACCGCCTATTACTAGAACTCTGTTAGGCTTCTCGCTGAGAAAGAGCGCCTCTCTATTGCTAATAACACCTTCACCGTCAAATCTAGCAGTGGGTATGTCAACAGGGTCTGTGCCGAGGGCTAGAATAATATTGTTACTCTCAACGCTCATTTTACCCTGATTTGACTCTACAATTACTCTCTTAGGGTCTGCTAGGAGGCCTCTACCCTTTATTACAGTGACATCTCGCACACTCAGCAAGTACTCTATGCCCTCACGGGACTCTCTCACGATTTCCTTAATCCACTCAACTAGGCTAGCCCAACTGTACTCTACTCTCCCACCTATCTTCTGAATAAATCTAGATGACTCCGCAAAGTGATATAGGGCTTTTGTCGGAACACACCCGTAGTTAGTGCACTCACCACCTACAAGGTGCTCTTCAATCACCGCTACTTTAAGCCCCTTATCAGCTAAGTAAGCCGCTGCTGGGTAACCCCCTATGCCTGAACCAATGATCACAGCGTCAAATTTCACTCAATTTCCCCTTTAAGCCTCTTAACATAGACTCTCCAAGTTGGTGCTAGGTGCCTCGGGTGATTTGCCTTAGCCGCATTGATCCTCCCAATACTAGTGTTAAGTGGCCAGCTCTTAGGCTCCGACGGGTTTTTATAGGCTACTTCACTAATCTCTCTTAGCCTTGCAACGTACCTCTCAATACTCTCAGGTGTCTCTGTCTCTGTGAACTCTGTCTGCAAAGCCTCTTTAACTATTAGTGGGAAGTATATTGTCGGAGCGTATAAGCCCGCGTCTAAGAGCCCCTTTGCTACATCCTCAGCTGTAACACCTGTTTCATCTGCAAGAGGCTTAGCGCTGAGTACAACCTCGTGCTTTCTAAATCTCCCCCTACCATATGGTAATTCAAAGCCCCTTATTTCACTAGTGAGCTTAGCGAAGTAGTTAGTTACTAGTACGGCGTGCTCAGTAGCTGCTCTAAGACCCTGTGGCCCCATCATTAGAATATACACGTAAGCCCATAGTAGTGGAACAGTATTCGCGAAAAATGACTTTAATAACCCTACACTGTAAGGACCTGGGCCTCTCAGTCTGTAGAGCCCCCTCTCCTCGTCGTAGTACACTATGTAGCCGGGTAACAAGTCGCTGAGTTTAATACCACGCTCACTACTCACGACTCTCTCTTTGATGCACACTGGGCCTGCTCCTGGGCCTCCACCTCCATGTGGTGAACTGAAAGTTTTATGTATATTTATGTGAGCTATGTCAAAGCCCATATCTCCAGGCCTCGCATAACCCATTATTCCATTTAGATTTGCTCCATCATAGTAGAGTAGTGCATCGTACTCGTGGAGGAGCCGTGATATTTCTAGTATGTGCTCCTCAAATAGGCCAAGCGTGCTCGGATTAGTTATCATAAGGCCAGCTGTGGAGTCGCCTACAACACTTTTTAATGCCTCAATATCCACGTTTCCATCAGGCCCTGTAGACACCTCAATAACCTTAAACCCTGCCATTGCTGCACTTGCCGGGTTTGTTCCGTGAGCACTATCTGGTATTACTATCTCGGTTTTTCTCTCTAATTGACCCTTAACCTCGTGGTACCTCCTTATAACTAGAACTCCTGCTAATTCGCCGTGTGCTCCAGCTGCTGGGTGAAGTGTACAAATATCCATACCCGTGATGCTCGCAAGCCACTTTTGTAACTCAAACATGACTTCTAGAAGCCCCTGTACTGTTCTCTCATCTTGTAGTGGATGTAGCTCTTCAATTTCCGAGTTAAACGCGATATCCCAGGCTATTCTCGGATTATACTTCATTGTGCAAGAGCCGAGAGGAACTGATCCATTATCTACTCCATAAGACATTTGTGTGAGCCTAGTGTAGTGCCTAATAACCTCAACCTC
>JAJHQQ010000002.1 GCA_020833245.1 Desulfurococcaceae archaeon | reverse complement strand
GCTTCAACGAGGGAAGTAATTAAACTAGAAGAGCCGGCCTCTCCACCTCTATGTAGTAGCTGTAAGAGGCCTTTTACCCCGGGAGAATACGGTGTAGAGTTCCCATGCCCTAACTGCGGTAAAGTAATAATCCGTAGGTGTAAGAAGTGCAGGAAACTAGGAGTTAAGTACGAGTGCCCCGCATGCGGATTTATAGGCCCCTAGGTGAGAACCATGGGAAGAGTAGCTGTAGTGCTCAAAATATACCCTGAGGATGTATCCACGGATTTAAGTGGACTTGTAGAAGACATTAAGAAGACTCTGCCACCGGGCTTTAACCTCGAAATGTGGGAGCTAGAACCCGTGGCTTTTAGTATCAATATACTCAGAGTACTTGTAACTATGCCTGAAAACACCGAGGGAGGTACTGAGCCCCTAGAGAGGCTCTTAGCCAGCGTGCGGGGAGTGAGCCAAGTAGAAGTAGAGTACGTGACTAGGGCACCAGAGTAGAGTGTACTCGATTTGCGGAACCTCTTGATGCGGGCCTTTTCAACACTCACATAGTTCTGCTAGAATATAACCCGGGTTCTCTCTTCATCGGCTCCTGTTTACTTACTTGGGCAAAACCAGGTATTTTAATCTTCAATAACACCTCTACACTACTAGATCCCGGTAGGTTCGCGCAATTCATTTAAGTGGTGTACTATGAAGCAAGTTATTATTGTGAGGGGAGATCTCGGGATGAGTAAAGGTAAGCTCGCTGTGCAGGTAGCTCACGCCTCCGTTATTGCAGCGTTTGAAGCATACAATAGCCACTATGAGTGGTTTAGAGAGTGGTGGGGTAGTGGGCAGAAAAAAGTTGTCTTAAAAGCCACGGGTGAAAGAGAGCTCATAGAGCTCTACAATAAAGCTAGAGAGCGCCACTTACCCGCTAGTCTTGTTCAAGACGCTGGCCTCACAGAGCTTCCTTCGGGTACTCTAACAGCTGTAGCTATAGGGCCGGCTCCGGATGACGAAGTTGACAAGATCACTGGTCACTTAAAGACTCTGTGAAGGTCTAAGTCTTGCTTACATATCCTCATCCACTGGACTACGCGGCTGGAATCAAGTACACTCTCACTGATTACAAGGTCAATAGAGTTTACACTCTTACACCTGAGACATTCCACGTTGAGGAGATAGTGGACTTGGAGAAAATGGGGTATAGTACTGAGAGAGGAGAGTACGCCGTTGTGAGACTAGTAAAGGAGAATTTAGAGACACTTAAAGCCATAGAAATGCTCGCAGAGAATCTGGGCATTCCAGCTGAAAACCTCTACTTCTTTGGACTCAAAGATAAGAGTGCTCGCAGTGTGCTCTACGTCTTCATCCGTAAAGCTATTCTAGACTTCTCAAAACTCCCATTTGAAACAGAGAACTTGAGAGCCGAATTCAAGGGGTTTGTACGAGTAAAGCCCTCTCTCAGCCACCATGTCGGAAACAGGTTCACGATTATCGTGAGAGACATCGACGAGAGGCAGGTGAGCGTGTTTAAAGACATTGTGAGGTTAATAGTGACTCATGGTCTACCATCTTATTACGGCTACCAGAGATTTGGAGTTCGCAGATGTAACTCTCACCTTCTCGGGAAGTACACGTTACTTCGTAGAGAAGACATCTTTGCTAATGAGCTCCTCTCAAAGATCTACTTGTACGAGGATCGAGCCGTAACGTTTAAGAGGCTTGTCAAAAACTACCATGGTTTACGGTACGAGAGCCTCTATCTTAAACTATTCGCGACGAGTACACGCGACTCGCATTACGCTAGGTACTTTAACCTACTGCGAGGAGCCTACTCAAGCTACCTCTTCAATCTACTACTCAACAGCGTTATTGAGAGATCTGGTTGGAGTAGCTTAGACCGAGACTACCCTTTAGTGGGCTGCCTAGACCGCGCCGCTGAATTCTACAGTAAAATACTAGAAACCGAGTGCCTAGAGCTGTCTGAATTAAAGTCAACGCCGTGTTACTATAGGAGAGGTCTCTTTAAACCCATAAACAGCAGTGTAAAGTTCTCGAGTGGAACACTACAGTACGAGTTCCAGCTAGAGCGTGGAATGTACGCTACTATAGTTCTCAGGGAGATATTTAAGGAAAATCTCGTGGTGGACTAGTCAAAAGATAACCTGGTTTTTACACCACTTATCTTTTCAATTAAGAGCTCCACTTGTTCTTTGAGTGAAGCGAGGTGTCTTTTATCTCTACGTGAGACTCTGACACTCAGTATCTCTGTGCCGTCTGGTAGCCACACTCTGTTAATGCCTATAATAGTTGCGGGGTACAGTATTTGCTCAACAAGACTTCTCAAATCATGCGTGTACTCAACAACTCTCACTCTCCGCCCTAGCTCCCGCGAGAGCTCTTGTTCAAGCGTACTGAGCTCTGTGGAATCAAAGCCGTTTTTCACGAAGAGGTAGACGTCATCACCCACTAATATAGACTTGACGTACTCGCCTCTCCTCAGGAATTTCAGCTTATCTTCGAGGTTGACTAGAGCTTTTAAAACCTCCAGTTCTCCTCTCTCAACTACTTCGCTCTCTATTTTCTGCTGGCAGTGAGAGCAAAAGACACCGCTCTTAATACAGATCCTGTCGAGCGGGTATCTCAACACAATTGCACCAGGCTCTACAATTTAAACAGCCATTACAAGTGAATTCCAAGAAAGTATTTAATACTTTTTCTAAAACAATATAACTCTAGACACGGCGTGACCAGTAGTGGGCCCGTAGCTCAGCCAGGCAGAGCGGCGGGCTCCAGACCACATCTACGGGTCAGTTGACCAGTAGGGATGAAAGAGGTCTGGAACTGGGAGTGACCCGTAGGTCGGGGGTTCAAATCCCCCCGGGCCCACTACGAGAACAACACTCTTACCTCTACTCTTCATCAAGTTTTTAAAGTCTGAAAATAAACTCCACTGTAGTAGGGCCCGTCGTCTAGCCTGGTAGGATGCCGCCCTGACGAGGCGGAGGTCCGGGGTTCAAATCCCCGCGGGCCCACCTCTAATACTCGCTTCGCTAATTAACGGTGAAGTAGATGCAGAGAAGTAGAATAGCTCTTAGGGTTGAAGTGTTAAATTCTAGTACACTGTGGAGTGGTGAAGCCGTACTAGACCCGGATGTAATGAAGAGATTTGGTATTAAGAACGGGGATTTACTCGTAGTTGAAGGAAGCGGCTTAATTGCCGTTTTAGCTAAAGAGGGCGATGCGAGTTATAAGGGAAAGGGAGTTATAGGGCTAGATGAGCTTTCAATTAGGAATTTAAAGATTAATATCGGCGACGTTGTCTACGTCGAGAGAATTGAGCGAAGATATGCTCAAGTAGTAAAGCTAGCACCAGTGAACTACTATGCACCCGTAGACACTAGCATAGCTAAAAAGATCAAACAGGACCTCATCTCATACCCCCTCTGCGAGGGCATGGAGGTGAGAATACTAATGGAGGGTGTTAGCCTACCATTTAGAGTTATAAGTATAAAGCCACGTATAGCCGCAATTGTTACAGAGGAAACAGAAGTACAGGTCTTTGATGAGCCAATACTCGAGGTTCCACACGTTACCTTCGATGAAGTAGGGGGTTTGTCACCCATTATTGAGAAAATACGAGAAGTCATAGAAGTCCCGTACAAGTACAAGAAGATCTTCTCTAAGCTCGGAATAGACCCACCTAAGGGCATACTACTATACGGGCCTCCCGGTTGCGGTAAGACACTCATCGCCAAAGCTCTCGCTAATGAGTTAAACGCGTACTTCATAGCTATTAATGGACCAGAGATCATGAGCAAGTTCTACGGTGAATCAGAGCAGAGGCTGAGAGAGATATTCAGGCTAGCCAGAAAGAAGACTAAAAAGCGTCCAGCCATAATCTTCATAGACGAAATAGACGCTATAGCACCAAAACGCGACGAGGTAACAGGCGACGTTGAGAAGAGAGTAGTTGCACAGCTCCTCGCACTAATGGACGGCCTCGAGAGCAGAGAAGGTGTGATCGTAGTAGCCGCGACTAATAGACCAAACGCCATTGACCCAGCACTACGGAGACCAGGGAGATTTGACTACGAAATTGAAATACCCATGCCCGATAAGAGGGGTAGGTACGAAATACTCCTAATACACACGAGAAGACTAAGAGAGCTGGGGCTTCTAGCTCCAGATGTAGACCTCGAGAAGCTCGCGGAGATCACTCACGGCTTTACGGGGGCAGATTTAGCGGCTATAGTCAAAGAGGCCGTAATGAGGAGTGTAAAGCGCGCGATCGAGCAGAGTAGTGGCGACGAGGAGAGAGTCCTATCGACCATACAGGTTAAATTCGAAGACTTCCTAGTAGCCTACAAGAGCATTGTGCCCAGCGGGCTAAGAGAGGTCTACATTGAAATACCCGAGGTTAGATTTAACGATATAGGGGGATTAGAGGAGGCTAAACAAGTACTTCGCGAAAACGTGGAATACCCGCTGAAACACCCAGACTTCTACGAGAAGTTCAACATTAAACCACCCCGAGGAGTACTACTGTACGGCCCGCCAGGCTGCGGCAAGACACTACTAGCTAAAGCAATAGCCGCTGAGAGCGGCGCGAACTTCATTGCTATAAGAGGCCCCGAGATACTCAGCAAGTGGGTTGGAGAATCCGAGAGGGCTATAAGGGAGATATTCAGGAAAGCTAAACTACACTCTCCATCAGTAATATTTATTGATGAAGTAGACGCTATAACATCAATTAGAGGCTATGCTTCTGATAGCGGCGTTACAGAGAAGATCGTTGCTCAATTAATAACAGAGATGGATGGCATACACGACTATAAGGGAGTAGTAGTGCTAGCCGCTACTAATAGACCCGACCTATTAGACCCCGCTCTACTCAGACCTGGAAGATTTGACAAGTTAGTGTACATTCCACCACCAGACTACTCCACGAGACTAGAAATACTGAGAATTCTCACCGCGAGTCTACCGCTATCACTAAGCGTTAACCTCTCAGAATTAGCTAAAGTAACTGAGAGGTATAGTGGAGCAGACCTTGAAGCCCTAGTTAGGGAGGCCGTAATGATCGCCCTTCGGGAGGGCCTCAACGTAAAGTATATTGAAGATAGGCACTTCTCAGAGGCACTAAAAGTAGTTAAACCTAGTTTAAATGAAAACATTATAAGATTCTACGAGGAGTGGAGCTCTAGAATAACGCAGCAGCTACCTCGAAGTACTGTAAAGCCCCCAACTATAACCTAGGTGATCTCCGTGAAGAACAGGAACAGTACTTGGAAATACATGCCACTACACAGAATAATCTTAGAAGTAGTCTTCTCGCGGTCCGAGGGGCTAAGTGAGAGTAAACTAGAAGAAATAATAAGAAAAGAGTACGGACTAGATACTACTAAATCTGAGCTCTACCACACACTAATGAAACTTGAACTCCAGGGCTTAATCCACGTGGAATCAATAGGCAAGGAGTTCCTCATAAAACCCGTTAAGACATGAGTAAGTATCTTCACCTAAAACGTAGTATTTCTCACAGCACAGGCCGCTAAACACTGCGCAGATCTAATAGCTGTAAATACCTTAAAACAGCGCTTTGTACACACTGATTTCTAAGATATATAGAGCTACTCGTAAATGATTACTAGGGGAGTTTAGTGGGAGTTGACCTCAAAGACCTCATACCTGAAAGTATTAAGAGTAAAGTAGGGGATTTACGCTTACTGAGAGGTAGAGTCATAGCAATTGACGCGTACAACGCACTCTACCAGTTTCTATCGGCTATTCGACAGCCAGATGGAACCCCCCTCATGGATAGTCAAGGCAGAGTTACAAGCCACTTAAGCGGTCTCTTCTACAGGACAATAAACCTAGTTGAAAACGGCATTAAGCCCGTTTACGTATTTGACGGTACACCACCAGAGATTAAAGCTAAAGAAATCGAGAGGAGAAAGGCTATCAAAGAAGACGCGCAGAAAAAGTACGAAGAAGCTGTGAGAACAGGCGACCTCGAGTCTGCTAGAAAGTTCGCTGTAATAGCCTCAAAGCTCACACTAGACATGGTTCAAGAAGCTAAGAGACTACTCGAAGCAATGGGAATACCACATGTAAACGCGCCAGCTGAGGGCGAGGCGCAAGCCGCCTACTTAGCTAAAGTAGGAGACGCGTACGCTACTGCCTCGCAAGATTATGACAGCTTGCTCTTCGGGTCTCCAAGACTAATTAGAAATCTCACTATTAGCGGCAAGAGGAAGCTACCGAGGAGAGAAGAGTACGTTGAGATACCGCCGGAGATCATAGAGCTCGACAAGCTACTTAAAGCCCTGGGTATTACGCACGAGGTCCTTGTGGACATAGGGATTCTCATTGGAACAGACTATAATCCAGATGGTTTCGAGAACATTGGCCCAAAGAGAGCATACCAGTTAATTAAAACTTATGGTAGCATTGAGAAAGTACCTAAAGGGCTTTTAAAGACCCCTGTACCCGTGGACATAGTGAGCATTAAAAACTACTTCTTAAATCCACCCGTCACGAAGAACTACAAGATCGAGTGGAGATCGCCGGATGAGAAGCTAATTACTGAGATCCTCGTTAAAGATCACGATTTCAGCGAGGAGAGAGTTAGAGGCGCTCTCGACAGACTAGTAAAAGCCTACAGAGAGCACATTAAGGGAGAGCAAACAGGTCTCTCAAAGTGGTTTTCTAAAAAGTAGTGCTCTTCCACCCGTACTCTCCAATTAGCGGAACAAAAACACACTCAATACCCCACTTTTTGTACAGCTTTCCCCCTCTCTTCTCGACAACTAGTAGTCTCTGAATATAGGGGTCTCCAACTGGTATTACGAGTGCGCCTTCATCAGCAAGCTGATCAATTAGTGGTGGGGGTACTGTGGGGGCGGCTGCCGTAACAATAATTCTATTAAATGGAGCTTTCTCCGGATACCCGAGCGTGCCATCACCCACGATCACGGTTACGTACTCCGAGTAGCCTGCTCTCGCGAGATTTCCCTTTGCAAACTCAGCTAATTCTGGTATTCTCTCAATCGTGTATACGTGCCCTCTGCGCTCGGGGTCCTGTTTAGCGACGATCTCAGCTAGTACTGCCGCCTGGTAGCCTGATCCAGTGCCCACTTCGAGAACGGTGTCGCCTGGTTCAGGATTCAACTCTTCTGTCATAATGGCGACCATGTGAACAGCACTTATCGTCTGCCTGTAGCCTATGGGGAGGGGAGAATCCACGTAGGCGTACTCTCTCAGCTCTTCTGGTACAAAGAGCTCCCTGGGAACCGCGAGGAGGGCCCTTATAACTCTAGGGTTCTTTAAGTAACCCGCGCTCACTAAGGCCTCTACTAGTCTCCTTCTCTGAACCTCGAGATCTTTCACTCAGAACCCCTTAAACGCTGAGTTGAAATATCACTACAGGGTGATTTAAGACTCTACGAGACTAGTTGTAGAGGTGCTAGAGTAGCTTGGTGTGCTTAGAGGTGGTTAGAGCGCGTGGACACTCAAATATCAGTGCTCTCCACAGAACGACCATTGAGATCACTAGGGAGCGTGAACTAACTCCACGCGGCGACTGCGTTATAGGAGTCGCGTCTGACAAGTCGCCACTAGACTTCAGCGAGGAGTTTAAGAAGTGTGCCCGCAGAGATGAGGCGATCATCGTAATCGTACTAGAAGCCTCAGGCCTACAAGACACTGTGCTAGCTCACGGGAGCTCTAAACTAGTGCTCACGAGCAGCACTAAGATCATTCTGAGAAAGAGCACATACATAGACCCGGCCACGGTTGCTATAAGAGCAAGTAAGGCCGCGGGAGACTTGAGGAGAGACCTAGTTGAGAAGCTAAAAGACCCCGACACCGTTCTCGAGGCTAAACTGTACTGCCTAGACCTTGACGAGGTCACATCTATATATAGAGGCGCCGGGGGAGTATTCTAGAACACTAGTACAGCATTCTAAGCTCCAACTACTAAACTTCTCAAGTACTAGTTCCTCAATATTCTCACTTAGCTTTGAGAGAACATAGATGTGTAGTACTCCTCTAGGCCTAAGAAGCTTCTCGTACACATCAGCGTACTCTAGGCTCTGATGTGGTAGATCCGCTATTATTCTGTCCACACTGCCCTCTCTGAGCACGCCCACTAGATCACGAGTATCCATGTTCAAGGGGACTACCACGCCTCTCAGTCTTCTCCTATTCAAGTACAAGTTCTCAACTAGTAACTCGTACGCAACTGGGTTTAAGTCATTCGCAAATACTAGAACTTGCCTCAAAGCCACTGCGTGAATAGCAAAACCCCCTACTCCACTAAAAGCATCTAGTACTACTTCACCGTGCTTAATCATAGAGGCGACTTTACGGTGCTCCTCTGCGAGCCTCGAGTTAAAGTACACTTCTCCAAGCTTAACTTTAAAGAGTAGCCCGTATTCTTTAACCACGACTTCTCTTATCTCCTCACCCCATAGTAGTCTCAGTAGTGGCTTCCTAAAAGAGTCGCATGTCTCTTCTTTAATCCACACTGCTCTCACCCTAGGATATACTGCTTTAATCCTGTCAACCAGGTCTCTAGGAGTAATGTAGTCTAAGACGTTTCTTCTGACAATAACCACTTCTCCCAGGTGTTCCATAGACGGCATTTTAGTGTTTACGAGGACTCTCCTCCTCGGAGGATTACAGTCTACGATCGAAAACTCTTCTAGGAGCCTCGCCAGCGTCTCTCCACCTGTTTCTTTAATAGGTATTAAGACAGTGTCGCCTGTCCTCGTGATCTTGTACTCGTCGTTTAACAGCTTTGAGCTTCTGAGAGCTCTTAAAACACTATTAGCCTTAGACTTGTCAACACTTAGACACAGTGGCACTACTCTATCACGCACGAGTCTTCCTCATAACACCACATACTGCTTAATTAAAAGTATATCAGAGGTCTCTTAATAATAATTGAGTGCGTGAGCAATTTGATACAGAGGGCCCTAGTAATATACAAGCCAACGCAACAGTGCATTAGTGTTCTAGGAGAGCTAGCTAATACTCTGAAAAATCAGGGTATAGAGTTCGAGGTGTACACTGTTGACGACGTCACTAGTTTAGAGGGGGAAACACGCGTTCTAAAAGAACCCGTAGACGTGGTATTTAGTATTGGTGGTGATGGGACTTTTCTAAGAGCAGCTAGACTCTCACTACTCTACACTAATACACTCGTCTTCCCGTACCCCTGTGGTAGGAGAAATGCCCTATACGAGTCCCCGGAGAGACCACTAAGCGAGTTAATCAGGGAGTTTCTACGTGGCGACTACTACATTGAACTCTACCCAGTGCTCACTATTCACACGGGTACAAAGCGCGACTTGTTCGTGAATGAGGTCACTATTGTGAGTAGTAATCTTGGAAAAGTCTCTAAGTACAATGTTAGCGTTAAGACACCGCATTTAAGTACTGCTTTCACGCTGGAGGGAGATGGACTAATAATCAGCACTCCTGTAGGCTCATCCGGGTACAGCCTATCTGCCAGAGGACCCCTTATAAGCCCCCTTTTAGAGTCAGTAACAATAACACCACTAAACCCGCTTCAAATAGGCCTACCCCCACTAGTTATCAGTGAGCTTAGCGTAGTTAACATAACAGTGTTAAATTCGAGCATTGTCTACATTGACGGCGACTACGCGGGGAACCTGGAGAAAAACTCGAGTATTGAGATAACGCCTGGGAGTAAATATGTCAAAGTAGTTAGGTTTTCTCCGTTTAGAGACCTGGTGAGAATTGTACTTGCACAGCGAGCTCGCATCTAGTGGAAAAATAGCCGTAGTGCTAGACACGGGCGCTTTACTAGCTAAGTACTATAGGTTACTTCCGAGAACAAGGCTCGATGTCTTCACGGTGAGCCTAGCTGTTAATGAGGTAAAAGACCCTGACAACAAACAAGCCCTTATTGAGGCAATCGACCTCGAAGTAATCAGGGTTATTGACCCCGACAAGGACTACTTGGAGAGTGCTCTGAGAGCGGTGAGAAACACCGGCTTAATTAACAGGCTCTCCACGACTGATATACACGTAATCGCCCTGGCTCTAATGCTGAAGGAAAAATACCGCGACGTGATAGTCATAACAGACGACTACGATATTCAGAATACTCTTTACGGGTTAAAGATCTCTTTTAAGCCGCTGAGAACGAGGGGGATAGCAAGGTTCATACGGTACACTGTGTACTGCCCTCTCTGCTACTACACTCCCAGTAATCCGGGAGAAGAGATCTGTCCACTCTGCGGCGTCCTACTAACTCGAAAAAAGAGCAGTGAACTCCCTACTTCTCGAGGAGCGCTATGAAGTAGCCTGGCATGTCATGTAGAATTGGCGAGAACCTGTAGGCGACTACACCTCTATAAGAGACCTTCTCAGCGTAGGGGACTTCTACCTCCGGCTCACGCGCCGTGAAGCCCAGCTCCTCAACGGCGTAAACAATGTTCTCCTCGTTTTCCTTAAAAGTCACTGTGCAAGTCGAGTAGACTAGTACACCACCGGGCTTTAAGAGCTCCCTCGCAGACTTAATGAACTGCCTCTGGTATTCAGACAAGTTGACAATGTCTCTCCACTCTCTTGACTCCTCGAGCGGCCTCACACCCAGGTTACTACACGGTGGATCTATTATGACCCTGTCAGCCTTTCCCCGCAAGTTCATGTCTAAGTGCAAGTACCTTGAGTCGCAGGGAATTGCGAGAACACTTACATCTAGTTGAAGCCTACGGAGCGTGTTTTGAAGAACTGTTATCTTACTTACACTCCTGTCGAAGGCTAGCACGAGAGACTTTCCGTGCGTTAACTGGACGATGTGGCTTGTTTTACCCCCTGGAGAGGCGTTCATGTCTACAATTAACTCCCCTCTACCAGGGTTTAATACACGCGTAGTAATAATACTCGGAAGGCTCTGCGGGTAAATTAAACCCCTTAGATAGGCAGATGTCTCTGATATTTTAGGAGCCCTGTAAGGCGAAGACACATTAACTCCCACAAGACCCCTCCTCGCTCTTACCATTTCACTGTAAGACACAGCGGCTTCAATACAGGCTACCACAGCGCCCTCCCTAGTAGTGACGAGCAGTTTCTCACCCTTATCGAAGCGAGTTGACCACAAAACCCCTGGACGATACAGGTTTGCCCCGAGCATTAGAGACGCAGCTGTTCTCGAGTCAACAATAATCCTGCCGGTCGCTGAGCACTCTACTCTAAAAGGCCCCTCTACCTCGAAGTAAATAGCCTCGTCAACGCGCTCATCCGGGTGAGCCACAACGCCTTCTCTACTTAGAAGCTCTAGTACTTCTCTACGTGAAGCCCTGAGAGTATTTACTCTAGCGTAAATCCTCCTCGGCGGCGTATAGAGGCGCTTAATAACTTGCTCTAGTAAGCTACCATAAACTAACCTCAGATCACGCGTGACCTCACTACTCAGCTTTAAATTCAAGGCACCCCCTCCAGCAGGCTTTCTCGTTAAAACTGCTCCTCTGGATTATTTTAAGGTATAATTACTGATTATTAAGAAGGAGGTGAGATGATGTCAACTAAGATCTCTGAGAAAGACCTAATGGAGGCGCTCATGGAGAAGTCCGAGAAGAAAACCGATGAGAAGCAGAGGTGGGTTAACAGAATACTTAAGAGTGCTAAGCAGTACCACAAGCTCTGCCCCTACTTCGATAAGAGAACTAAAATGTGCTTTATTGGCATGGGTATTAAGTGCGAGAGAGAGGGTAAGTTTGAAACTTGCCCTGTTTTCAGGTCATTTCTAGAGGCGAGATTCGACGAGTACAAGTCTAAGAATAAGCCACTACCACTAGACTTCCAAGACGTTGTCCTCTCCCCGCTATAGGAGATTAGGCATGGATTCTACTAGAAAGTGCGTAGTCGAATTACCAACAACTATTACTCTCGACTATGATCGCCAGACAGACACGCTTCGCATACTAATAGGGCGAGTAGAAGAACAGCCCGATGAAGAACTACTAGTTGAAGACAGCGATATAGTTCTCGGCTTAAAAGACAATAGGCTGGTAACTATAACTATTTTCAACATTAGCAAAAAGTTAGAAGAGTCCTCTACGTAGCTGGGAGAAAGCTCCTCGACCACAGAGTTCTCGAGTGTTTTATAATCTTAGAGGGCATAACTAGACTACATAGTAGCAATTGGTGTAATGCAACATGTACCCTTACCCAGTAGTTGTTAAAGCAGTCTGGTTCAATGAGAGTACGGGGGAAATATGCTGGATTAACACTAAGAAACTCCCTTGTGAAGAGGAAGTTACCTGCTCAAGCGACCCTGTTAGAGTAGCGGTCGCCATTAAAGACATGGAGATTAGAGGAGCCCCAGCTATAGGAGTCGCTGCGGCTCTAACTATTGGAGCCTATGCGCTGAAAGTAGCCGGTAGGGGGGTTGAGGAGTTCACTAGCCTAGTTAACAGTGCTATACACACATTACTGAAAACAAGGCCCACAGCCTACAACTTGTTCTACGCGCTCACTAAAATGCAGAGAACACTGAGAGAAGCAGTAAACAAGACAAGTGACACGTACACTATAGCTAGAAAACTCGTAGAGACAGCACTAGAAGTGTACAGAGAGGATGTAGAAGCCAACTTAAAAATAGGCGAGTATGGAGCCGAGCTCGTCCCAGACAACGCTACCATTCTAACACACTGCAACGCCGGAGCGCTAGCCACGTCAGCTTATGGTACGGCTCTAGGTGTGATTAGAGTAGCGTGGTATAGGGGGAAGAGGATCAGAGTGATAGCCACAGAGACCAGGCCTCTGCTCCAAGGCGCTAGGTTAACGGTTTACGAGCTGGTTAAAGAGGGAATACCAGTAACACTCGTAACCGATAACGCCGTGGGCTTGCTTATGAGGAAGGAGAAAATTGATCTAGTCGTAGTCGGCGCAGACAGAGTGACGAGAGACGGCTACGTTGTAAATAAAATCGGGACCTACATGATAGCCCTAGCTGCCAGCAGACACGAAGTGCCATTTTACGTTGCCGCTCCAACAAGCACTATTGACTTAGAGCACACAATAGACCAGGTTGTAATAGAGGAGAGAGACCCCGGTGAAGTCAAGTACATTATGGGTCAGCCAATAACAGTAGAGACTGTAGACGTGTACAACTACGCATTTGACGTAACAGACCCTGACTTAGTATCAGCAATTATAACAGAGCTAGGTGTAATTAAACCCCCCTACAACGAGACAATACCTAGAACTATGAGTAAAAAGCACTCCTAAGAGTCCTCCTAGTGCTAGTTGAGTTTAGAGCGAGCATTACCCTAGAAGACTGTGAGCCCCTTCTCTGTTTCTAGTAGCTTTTTGAATTCAAGAGCATTATTCAGCATTTTTACGTTGTTAAATAACACGAATGCTACTTGAAAATCCTCTTGTAAAATCCTCGCTTTTAGCTCTACTAGGTCTTTCTCAGTGTATACGTAGCTGTAATTCACCTCTCCAGGGCCTATTCCGTGAAGCCTCACGTATAGAATACCCTGGTGCTTGTAGAGCGGCCTATTTCTAAATATGTCTACTACGTGTACAACCCCGTACCTCTCTAGTATACTCCCCAGCTCCGGGGCTCTAAGCCAGTCACCTCTCGGCTCCCAGCCTAAGACCTCGCCACCGCGTAGTAGGCTCCTAGCACTCTCAAAGAACTCACTAACCCACTTTACGCTCTCACCACTATAAGGCATACTTCCAGGTGTTTGGAGAACTATGAACTCTGATTTAAGAGCCCGCGCTACTCCCAGCGTCTTCTCCAGCGCGTTTAAGTTTTCACGCGTGGGCTTTAAGTATCCGTAGTTCTCCAAGCTACCCTCTACACGCCTCTTCATCCTGCTCCAAGTAGGCGACGTACTGGGGTGAGTTATCACCTGCCAGGCTTTAACCGTGAACACGAAGTCTCCTGGCGCTTCGGACCTCAAATTTAAAGCCCACTCGGTAGACGGTAATTCGTAGAAGGTGTTTTGAAGCTCTACTACTTTAAAGTACTCGTAGTATTTTCTCCTCGCGCACGGGAAACCACAGCAACCAGTATACAATACTCTACTCAAAGACGCGGACACCTACGCTAAGACTGATATTTCAATTTCTCTGACAGGCTCGAGTGTTTTAAGCCTACTCGCCAGGGCCTCTGTACTAGTAACATTGCTCCTACTAGTATCAACTATCATCTCGCACTCGCCAAGCTCCTCGCGCTTTAATACAACGCACTTAGTTGACACGATATCTACGTTGAGGCCCGCTAAGAAGTTCGTTAGCTCTGCGAGTACTCCTACTCGGTCCTCCACTAGTACTTTAATCCTCATGAGCTTAGCCGCTACTGGTAGAGGAACTAGTTTAATTTCTCGAGTGTTCTTGTCGGCGACCATTAAGAGGTACATGCCCTCTCTGATGTTGAACAGCTCTCTGATAGATGCTGGAATAGTAACCCTGCCCTTAGAGTCTACTTTAACTGTCTCCTCAATAGACAGCGTTCTAGACACCTCTCTAGTAACCTCTACACTAAGAGTAACTAGGATAACGCCTTTTATAGGGGAGTTGTATTTCAACTAGAGCTCAAAGGGGACTACTGAGAGTACTTTAACATTGTAGGGTTTTAGCCTCTCTTCCCAGTGCCTACCAAGCCCCAGTACTGCTATTACGTCTACTACCTCCGCCTTGGACTTCTCGAGGATCTGTAAGACGGCTTCAAGCGTCCTACCCGTGTACACCACGTCTGCTACGACTAGTAGCCTGTCTTTTTTACTAATGAGGTCTCTGTCGACAAATAGAGATTCTATGTCCTTGGGGCTCTTCATGATAGTCGTGCTGTAGTACTGGACGCCGGGATAGCTCCTCCTCTTAACTAGCACTACGGGCGCGTTGAACTCAACTGAGATAAGGGAGACTATGGGTAGTACTGCCTCGGCTGTAGCTACTATTTTAGTTATTTCTTTGCCAACTAGCTCGAGCATTACAATAGTAGCTAAGAGCCTCGCGATGTAGGGGTCTTTAAGCACTCGCAGTAAGTCTATAACTGGGCTCTTTTCCTGCTCAACTAGGTCTTTTAGCAGGTAGTTCAAGTCTACTGAGAGCGCTATTTTAGCTAATATTCTAACAGCCTGCTCAAAACTAGGGAGTATTGAGCCTTTAACATACCTACACAGAACAGACTCTGGTAGACCAGTTATGCTATACAGGTCTCTATACGACATTACTGGCTTCAGTAGCCTCAACACATCTCTAGCTAGTAATCTAAGCTTTAACCTATCCGCCTTAGTTCCACCGTAACCCCTCACTATTTTCTCCGCGAATACTGAAACCTCGTGTTCAAGTGGCTTCCTGACAACTAGTTGCCTATACCTAGACTTAACCCTCATAACCCTAGACCTCACTACTAGTCACACTCTAGATTAAATTAAGTGTTTAAAAAGGTAATAATTAAAAGAGGTGAGGAGAATACTCAGTACACAGATGAGCGGGGTTTTAAGTACTGATAGAAAACTTGATGAAAAACCCACGCGGCGATACACGTGAAATCCTCGTACACTCTGAGCAGTAGAGCCGAGAAGTTTAACTTAAAGACACCACTGGTGCTCTCAGCTCTAGACACGGGAGTAGCTCTGGGCTGGGATCTACTAGAGCTCTGTGGTGAGTGCGAAGACCTAGAACTCTGCTTAGTCCTCTCGCTGACCCCTACGCATCAAGGTGACATACTAGTTGACGTCGTGGGCGTGCATATTCAGCTAGACGAGAACAGGCTCATAGACTGGAAAACCACGCTGCTTTTTAAACACGCTAATTACATTGTGAAAGAGGGAGGACGAGTGAGCTTCTACATGGATAAGTCGCGGTCACTAGGCGTCTACTACGCTATATGCAGTGATAGCGGCGTAGCCTGGAGTACTTACCGCTACCCCTCAAGCGAAGTCCTCGCATATGTAAGTGGTGGAGATGATCAGGCTTAGAACCAGGCGCTGGCTCGAAGAGGAGGACTTTACTGAGCTACTGAAAATAGCAGACTACGCTGGCGTAGAGGAGGGATTTAGAGTATTCGTGTTAAACGCGAAGAAAGCCCTGCAAAACGGTTACACGCTGAGTGAAATTAAGCAACTAGTCGAGGAATTAGAGCTTGAAGTTGAGGGCTCGTGGAGCGAGGTCGAGAAGTCTCTTAGCGAGTACTACGTCAGCATGGACTGGGACGCTACTAGGGGGGTTGTCAGAGTAGAGTACCCGCTGGTCGCGAGCAGCCTCGTAAAGAGCGCTCTCACTCTAATACCCCCAGGCGCGAGGGTTACCCGCAACGTGGATCAGCTGAAGGGCACCGCTACACTGGGGATTTTACCATACTACGCTCGCGAGCTAGTCGCTAAGCTAGGGGGGCTCGGGCTTCAAGTCAGAGATCCACGCGGACTACTCGCGCACAAGCCGCTAACTGTGAAGCCTGAGTTGAGGAGTATCACTCTCAGAGACTACCAGGAGGAGGCGTTTAAAGCGTGGACTAGTAGTGGTGGTAGAGGCATTATAGCTCTACCAACTGGTGCTGGTAAGAGCATTGTGGCGTTGAAGGCTATTACACACGTAGCTGTGAGAACTCTCATAGTCGTCTACACTAGAGAGCAGGCACACCAGTGGCGCGACTTCATCTTAAAGTACACTACTACGCCGCCCGGCATGGTCGGCTTATTCTACAGCGAGGAGAAGAGGCTCTCGCCAATAACTATTACAACGTACCAGAGCGGGTACCGGTACATTAACCAGATATCACCATACTTCGACATGATTGTAATTGACGAAGTACACCACTTACCAGCCGATAAGTTCAAGTACATAGCTCTACACAGCATAGCCAAGTACAGAATGGGATTATCCGCTACACCTGAGAGAGAAGACGGGAGGCACGAAGAGCTCTTTCCCCTAATGGGGGGCATAGTCTACTACAAGTCTCCAGGTGAACTAGTAGAAAAGGGGTACTTGGCACCATACCAGGTATTCACTATTAGAGTTAAACTAGACGGAGACGAGCTCGCAGAGTACAGGAGACTCCGCGACTTGTACTACAAGTACGCTAAGAACAAGCCCTTCACAGAGGTGCTCGAAGAGGCGCGGAGAGGAGTACCAGATTCCATAGAGGCTCTCAGAGTTCACAGTGAGCTACGAAAACTCGTAGCGTACTCGAAGTCCAAGATCAGAAAGGCCGTGGAGCTGGCGCTGAGAGAGTACGAGCTGGGAAACAAGGTCATAGTGTTTACTCAGTACGTTGACCAGGCGAGAGAAATAGCGGAGAAAACGAGGGGGCTACTACTAATAGGCGAAATGCCCGAGAGCGAGAGGAAGAGAGTACTAGAGCAGTTTAAGCAAGCACAGCGGGGAATCCTCGTAGTCACAACTGTGGGTGACGAGGGCATAGACATACCCGACGCCAACGTGGGCATAATAGTCTCCGGGACAGGCTCTAGAAGACAGTTCATACAGCGCCTAGGCAGACTCCTAAGACCAAAAACACGCGGAGGCCACGCTAAACTCTACGAAATAGTAGTCGAGAAAACACCCGAAGAATACCAGTCTAGGAAGCGCCGCAGACTACTAGACACTACTACGAGCCCAGACGAACAGTAGCCGAATTCAATGGGCTTTAGGGATACTAACACTAGGCGGACACGAGTGCCCGGGGCTTATTGCTATGAGGTGTTAGACAGAAAACCTCGACTTTTTCTGTCTAACACCACGTAGCGCTGAGAGCCATGAGACCACTGCGAGGTGTTTTGCAACTTAGAGTTTTCTCGTTAATCCGAGTACTTCTACGCTCTCTTTAAATGTCCTCGTGGCGAATTCTAGTTCTCTCAGGTCTCCTCGCAGTTTATCTAGTACTTGTTTTAACTCAATAGCTGCTCTCGCCGCACGCTTAATGGCGTTGTACCCCTCTGGCGACTTCCCAATGTAAATTGTCGCTGGCTTTTGACCTTTACACTTCAAGTAGTAGTAATAGTACTTCTTGCCTGCTTTGTTTAAAACCCAGCTGTAGTGCTCACTACAATTCTTAATCTTATCGTAAACCCCCAGGAGACTTTGTAAGCCGGCGTGCTTTAAGATTTCAATTAGAGTAGCGTAGTCTCTTAGTAGTTTACTAGTAGCCTCTTCGAGTCTACTCAGTTCCTCTGTGTTCACAACTAGGTCTCCGAGTAGTGATCTGAGCGCGTGCGGGGGCTCAGGTGTAGTCAAGGTGTTAGACACCAAGACCTGGGCTTTTCTGTCTAACACTCACAGCGCGCAGAGACCCAGTCAGCAAATCCAGACAGTACAGTATTTAAACAACAAGACTCCCTCAACTCAGCAGTTCTTGTAGCCTTATGCTCTCCGTCTTCGAGTAGTTTGTGACTACGTAGTCTAGTATAATTCTAAGTGACACTCTCTCCGCGCTTGGACCTCTAGGATTCTTCAACACGAGTATTACTCTGCCACCTCGCTTCTCGATCCAAGCGTAGGGCGACATAGTGGAGTCTGATACGCAGACTGCTAGGAGTACTTTTTGCTCACTCAGTACTTCTCTGTAGAGCCCGTAAGCTCTAGCTACACTGTGCTTTCTCAGAGACGAGTAATCAGTGCTCTTCACTGTGAGCGGAAACGCGAATAACACGTCTTCGCAGTACTCTCCACTCTCAACTACAATACCGTAGTCTAGTAGAGCACTAGTGTCACCTCTACTCAGAGCGGTTAGTACTCCTAGTAGAACACTAGTGCTGAGCTTTACGGCGTCAACCCAGGCGTCTCTACTGGCCACGTAGACTCTCACCCCACTGAGGAGGCTGATCTCTCGTGTAGGTGTAACTAGTACTGTAAAGGGCGCTATTGCTACAGAGTACGTGTTACCCCCTATTGAAACATCTACTACTGAGGGAGCTGTGGCTACGAGTACTTCGAGCACTCCCTGTTTGACTAGGTCACTAAGTAGGCTAGTAAGTGTACTCGTAGAGAGAGGCTCGAGCTCAATAATGAGTGTTCCGGGGTGAATGCGGGGCATTGCATGGTCTGCGGGGAGTTTACATAAAAATTTTTCTATCTACTCTGAGGTGGTAGAACACGCTCCTCTCTGTTTACTCCTTGATTTTTAGTCTTATCTCTATAATGCTTACTCTAGCCTCTCTCCCCTGTGGATTAGTTACTGTTTGACTGCCGATCTTTATGTCTTCGACGTCTACTTTTCCAGGTAGGAACCTGTTCTTTATGATCTCTACTGTGTCCACTGCTTTACTTATAGCTCTCCCTCTCGCTTTAATGTAGACTTCTTTTACTCCCTGGTGTACTAGAGTTAGTACGGCTATTACGTAGTTCATTACTGGCTTCTTTCCCACGAGTACTGTGTTTGCTGTCTGTAGCTGGGACATCTCCTTCACCTCTCTTCTTCTCCGAGTCTAGTTCTATTCTCTCAGATACAGCAAGGCTTTAAAAAGCTTTTTCTCGGATGTAATACGCTCCCCCCTACTTTAAAAGCACCACGCGCTAGGCATACGCTGAATGGATAGTTATGGGGAGGCTACTAATAGTATACGATTCTGCGCTGAGCAGTAACAGTGCACTAGGGCCGGAGGGTTCACTAGACGAGACTATTCAAATACTGAGCGATCTGCTACTCGAATCTGAGAGAGAGCTCTACTTGTTCTTTAAGAGGGCTACAGGGGGGCTTGAGCCGTGGGGTGCTCAGAGAGCGTGGATTAAGAGGCTTCTCAGAGGCGAGAACACTGTTCTAGTCGCGCCCACGGGTATTGGTAAGACAACTCTACTCTTAGTATACGCCTTATTCAGCGCGGCGCGGGGGAAGAAAGTACTCTACGTTGTCCCAACAAGGTCTCTTGGA
This sequence comes from Desulfurococcaceae archaeon, assembly GCA_020833245.1. Lineage (GTDB taxonomy): Archaea > Thermoproteota > Thermoprotei_A > Sulfolobales > Desulfurococcaceae > UBA285. Next base: position 31,209 of record JAJHQQ010000002.1, on the reverse strand, counting down.
GACCAAGTGTCTGAGAAGCTCTCTGAGATGAGTAAGCTGAGCGGGAGTAGTGTGAGAGTACTCTACTACAGCTCCACACTCAGGGGTAAGAAGAGAGGGGCTGTGCTGAGCTCTATTAGTAGTGGTGACTTCGATATTCTAGTTGTAACTAGTGCCTTCCTGAGGAGACTACGTGAAGCGTGCTCTCACAGATTCAGCGTGGTTATTGTTGATGACGCTGACAGCCTCGTTAAGAGTGAGAGAAGCGTCTACGTGCTTTTAGACACTCTCGGCTATACTAGAGAGGACATCGAGCTCTCTAAGAGGAGAGTTGAGCTCTCGAGGAGAATACTAGTAGACAAGGTCACTGGTAGAGATGTGACTTCGCTTGTTAAAGAACTCGTCGAAGTAGACTCTAAACTCGAGTCCTCGCTTAGAGCGAGGAGCCCCGGGCAACTTGTAGTGGCTTCTGCTACTTGCTACACTAGGGGGCTTGCTGGGAGAATTCTAAGAGACTTGTTAAAAGTGGACATTAGTGGAATAACAATTTACGGTAGAGACGTGCTAGACGCCTACACTCTAGTCGACAGCGTAGACGACGCTGTGAGAGTAGTTGTTGAAATTGTTAGTAAGTTGGGTAGGGGAGGCATACTCTACATCTCGCCGAGAAACCCCGCAAGGGAGGTCTTCTTAGAGGTCTCTAGGAGGCTACTAGACTACTTGTCTAAACAGGGGTTTAGAGCCTCAGATGCCTCGCCTAGAGCTGTTCAAATGCTCGTGTCTGGAGAACTCGACTTCCTCATCGGGTACTCCTCTTACTATAGTAGTAGTGTTAGGGGTATTGACTCCCCTAGAAATATAAGGTACGTCGTGTTCCTAGGCACGCCTGTCTTCTCTATTCCACTTGAAAACTTCCTGGCTAATCCGGCTCTACTAGTTAGAGTAGTCTACGAAGTCGCCAATTTAACTCAGAGTCGCGAGCTATTAGAACGCGCCGCGAGAGCGCGGAGACAAGTGCTACTTATGAGCCCGCTTGAGAGAAAGCTAGTCAAGTACTGCTTACTAGGCAAGATCCCTGAGAGCACTATTCAGGAGAAGACTAAGACGCGTGAGCTCTACATTGCGATTAAAGAGCTCTACGAGGCCGCTGTCCCGCTGGTAAAGGCTCTTATTGACCGCGAGAAGACGGTTGCTGTTGGGACTATTACTCTCATTAAAGCGGGGGACAAGTACCTGGCTGTAATACCAGACTTAATGACCTACATTCAGGCTACTGGCAGGACTAGTAGGCTCCTAGGAGACAAGATGACTCACGGCTTCTCCCTGCTCGTTGAGCTCAGAGAGCAGGAGAACTTCGCTAAGGGGTTAGACTTGAAGTTTAAAGCTCTCGACAGGGATCTCGGGCTGAGACACATTAGTGAAGTAGACCTCGACTACGAGAGGAAATTACTAGATAGTACTAGAAGCCTCGCTTGCGACTCTGGGAAATTGAAGTACAAGTCTACTCTAATCGTAGTTGAGTCTCCAACTAAGGCTAGAACTATTGCTAGGTTTTTCGGTAAGCCAGTAGTTAGGAGGATTGCTGGAATATCACTCTACACTATTCCAGCCCGGGTCGGCGACGAAGTAGTGGAGTTTAACGTTGTGTCTACTAGGGGTCACATCTACGAGCTTACAACTAGAAGTAACGTGGGGATTTTCGGAGTCGAAGTCGGCAAGGACTATGTGAAGCCAGTTTACACTACTATTAAGCGCTGCAAGATCTGTGGAGCGCAGTTCACAGACAGCGACTACTGCCCTAAGTGCGGTAGTGGTGTCTACACTGACAGTAAGCTAGTAGTACAGTTACTCAGAAACCTAAGCCTCGAAGTAGATGAGGTGTACATCGCCACAGACCCGGATATCGAGGGGGAGAAGATAGCTTACGATGTCTACTCCGCAATTAGTCCATTTAACCAGAATATATGGCGTATTGAGCTCCACGAGATTACTAGAAGTGAGCTCCTCGCAACTCTAAGCAGAAAGAGGAGTATTAACCTCAAGCTCGTCGAGGCCGAGGTCTATAGGAGGGTCCTAGATAGGCTTGTCGGCTTTAGTCTCAGTGAGAGGCTCCAGAAGGCTTTTAATAGTAGGAATCTCGGTATTGGCAGAGTTCAGGGGCCACTACTAGACTTTATTGTAAAACGCTACTACGAGTACCTCGCTAATAAGTGTAAGAAAGTGTGCGTGTCATCTAGTGACCCCGTCAAGTTAACTGTGTGTACTTGTGTGAATAGCCCCGAGCTCGTTGAGAAGCTACGTAGTGCTAGTAGTATTGAGCTCGTTAAGACTAGTGATTACCTAGTCGAAGTGTCTCCGAGACCACCGTACACTACAGAAGACCTCCTCGTAGACGCCTCTAGTAGACTTGGACTACAAGCGGAGGTCACAATGAAATTAGCCCAGGAGCTCTACGAGGCTGGCTTAATCACGTATCACAGAACAGACTGCAGTTACGTTAGTAACACGGGGATAACTGTGGCTAGAACTTACCTAAGGGAGAAGGGGCTTGAATCCTACTTTACACCTAGACGCTGGAGTGAGCCTGGAAGCCACGAAGCAATTAGGCCTGTAAACCCCTACGACGCTGAGCAGTTATTGAGAGCTGCCGAGGAGGGGCTTATTCAGCTAGTTATACCATTGACTCCGAGACACCTCTCTCTATACGACCTCGTGTTTAAGAGGTTTATTGCTAGTCAAATGAAGCCCTACAGGGCCTTAAAGTCCAAGTACAGAGTTTACGTGAACAGTGTTGAGCTAGGCGAGTTAGAAGTCCTAGTTGACGTAGCCGAGCACGGCTTTGACCTCGTAGATAAGCCGAGACTACACTGTGAACTCCGAGGGGTCGAGAAGACAACGCTCCCCGTTAACTCTACTAGAGTGTTTAACTCGAGTAGAGTTCCACTATACACTGAGGGAGACCTCGTCTCGCTCATGAAGACTCACGGTATTGGCAGGCCTAGTACTTACTCTAAGGTGATTAGTAACTTGAAGAGACATGGTTACGTTGTGCTCTCTAAGAGTAGGCATAAAGCCGTCCCCACTAAGCGGGGTATCATGGTCTATAAGTACCTAGCTGAGAACTACTCGAGTTACATGTCAGTTGAACTCACGAGGAGAATGGAGAGGAGTATTGACGCTATAATTAGAGGTGAACTTGAAGTCTACGACGCAGTAGTCGCTACTATAGTTGACCTCGTAGAGAAAAGCGCACTTATACCATTAGAGCTTCCTAGTGACTTTTATAGCTATATAGCTCTTCAATCTCCCAGCTACGGGCTCGCTCCCAATAGCAACACTATCTAGTTTAACTGCGTCTCTCATTTTATCAGTGAGGGCGTTATAGAGGTCTACTGCTTTAGATATGTAGCGTCCATACCCCTTAATTACAATTGCTGAAACGCCTTCCTGGAAGACAACTGCAATATCAATTAAGTAGTTACTAATGCTCTTCTTGCCGACTACGATTTCACGCTCACTCACAGAATTCACCAATTACCAGCATATCCCGGTATGCTACAAAATCGTAGTTAACTAATAAAGACACATCTATTTAATTTTACAATTAAACATTTATATTGAAACTAGCAGTTCCACCCGTTAGCTTCCACTCCACACTACGTGACACAGCTTGGAGCACTCAGCAGTAACCAATGGTTTGACGGGTCAGCTTCAAGTGGAGAATTAACGCGGGAGAGAGACCCCTATAATTCAAGTGGAAACTAAATAGCTCTTAAGCATATTAGTGCGTGTACATTATTTGTTTGTATAATGAGTTTGTATAATGAAATGTATCTCTACGATCAAATTTCAACTATACTAAGATCAGCTATATCAGTATACTTTACGAGAAAATGGTCCTCTCAGCAATCTATCTATGTTTCTTCAGTGGAAGTAGTGGGGTCTCTCTTCAAGAACAGATCTCGTTGATAACTAATTAAATTAAACCTCTTGTTCCACCCCTCGGCTTCAACTCGGCTCTTGCAGAAAGTGCTAGAGGACTATTAAAGGGCTAATTCGAGAATATAATAGTATTGGCGGGGCTGGGGTCCACTCACGCTCCTGAGTAGTGAGGGGGTGAGGAAACACCGTGCACCCCGCGGCGGCACGACCCCGTAAGGGGTACGGGTAGCCCCCGTGGCAACGGCACAGAAACGGTACGGCCACTACGAGATGGCTATGACGCGGGCCACTCCCCGGCAACGGGGGATTAAACCGCAGAGGACCGTAGTGGAGGCGTTGAAACGGCCGTCCCGTGCGGTGCAAGGCCCGGGTCCGAGATGAGGTGCCGCGTGATCGGTGTGGGCCGCTTAGACAAATGTGGGCAAACAGAACACGGGTTACCCCCAGCCCCGCTCGATACTGTAGTAACATGGGTCCTCTGTCTCCCAGAAGTCTATTATTACTTTAACGAGCTCGCCTGGAGAAGTCGCAGAGGAGTACGCGTCTAGTAGTTCTCTATTTAGCTCGTGAAATGTACTCATCCACTTATATAAGCCTAAGAGTAACTCGTACTCGCCTCTAAATCCAAGTATGTAGACTGATGCTGCTACAGCCTCTACGCTCGAAAGCATACAGGGCTTACCGTAGTTAACGGGGTTTCCGGGTAAGAGTGGGGGGAGCTTAACGTGGACACCACTAATACTCGTAAATTTAGATGGGTCTAGTCTACGCCAGCTGGCATCGACAACTAGTAGCCCGTATTTAACCGCCACATCGCGATGCCACGGGCCGAGGTAGTCCTTGCTGTACGGGTTTAAGACAAGTAGTTTTAACTTAAATAAGGGCCCCCTCACTAACTCGGCGAGTCCGGCCTTAACCATTTTAATAGCTGTGTTTTTAGCGGGATCGTCCTCGCGGTATATTACAGCGTAGATCTTTAACTTCAAGATGGCACCGTGTACTAATTTATTTATACCCAATGGGGTGAAATAAAGTAGTGGGGGGAAATATGGCTAAGGGGAAAGCCTCAGCAATTATCCTAGTTCAAACAGAGATCGGCGCTGAGACGCGAGTTATGGATGAGCTGTTGAAAATACCTGAAGTGAAAGAGGCCTACATTGTCTACGGGACGTACGATATCGTTGTGAAAGTTGAAGCGGACGCGTTAGAGAAAATAAGAGATATCGTTACAAACAAGATCAGGAGGTTGCCAGACATAAGGACAACTGTCACGATGATCGTTGTGGAGGAGAGAGTGAAGTAGGAGTAAACAACGAGTAGGCTACTTTGAGTTTTTATCACACGCTCTTCTCAAAGGACTCTAACTCTCCTAAATTGTGGTAACTATAACGTCTCTCTCCGTAATTACTACAGTGTGCTCGTGCTGTGATACGTAACCACCAGTTTTCTCGACTAGAACAGGGTATTTTACGAGTACTTTCCTCCCGGCGAGCTCTTCAACAATCTTTAAGAGACCATTATACTCATCAACGCTACTAGCATACCACCTCAGAGTAAAGGGGAGTGTTAGTCTCTCTCTGTACACTCTCTCGTAAAAGGACATCGCACCGCCTCTGAGTGTAGTCTTGGCATGTCTCAGTGAGTAAATCGTGGCAATGTCTAACTCCTTTACAAACCCGGAGCCGTTAGTTGCGAATGGCTCAATAGCGTAAACGCCCTCAAGGAGCCTGTGCCTTGCGAGGATATCTCCGTAATTTGGTATTACTATTCCGGAGTGAATAGTATACCTCTCTATCCCGTGACCACTGAGGTTTCTAATAGGGTTAAATCCGTAGCTTCTTATTGTGGACTCGACGACTTTGCCTATTTCTAGTGCTCTTATACCTGGCCGTACAATTTCGAGTGCTTTCTCTAGGGCTCTGCGAGAGGCCTCTACAAGGCCCTCGAAAACAGGGCTCAGAGCTATAGTTACCGCAGTGTCTGCTATATAGCCGTCTACGTGTACACCTATATCTATCTTCACAACACCCTGCTCAGGTATAGTTGAGTCGTCGTTGTATACTGGAGTGTAGTGGGCAGCTACGTTGTTTACACCTATATTAACGGGAAAGGCGGGCTCTGCTCCCTGTTCTCTAATGTAGTTTTCAATACTAGTGGCCACGTAGTTAACGCTCACACCGTGTTTTACTAACTTAACGGCTAAGTCAACAGCTCTCTTGGCTACTCTTCCTGCCTGTATAAGCTTCTTCACGGCCTCCTCATCTAGGCCGCTCCTCAAGTGATCACCGGGTACGACTAAATAACCCCACTCAACTATCCATGTAAGTGGTGAAGAATAGTGGGTGTAATTAAATATTTAGGACACAGCTTCTTCGAGGTAACTATCACAGGCCTAGACAGATCTGTTAAAACACTACTCGTAGACCCCTGGGTTGAGAACCCTCTCAGCCCGGTTAAACTAAGAGATTATGAGGGGAGAAAAGTCGATTACATTCTAGTCACACACGACCACGGCGACCACATAGGCGACGCGGTAAAACTAGCTAAAATGACCGGGGCGACAGTAGTAAGTGTCTACGAGATTGCGGAGTACGCGTCTCAAGAGGGGGTGAAGAGTATTGGAGGAAACATAGGAGGTCTCCTGAGAATTCCAGATTTAGAAGTAGTCCTCACACCGGCTACTCACAGTAGTAGTCGAGGCGTTCCTGTGGGATTCTACGTGAAGGGGCTTGATATGAGCTTTTACCACGCAGGGGACACGGGCCTATTCTGCGAAATGGAGTTAATCGGAGAGATCTACTCTCCAGAGATCGTAATGCTCCCTATAGGCGGTCACTTCACAATGAGCGTACGCGAGGCTGTAAAAGCCGTGGAGCTCATTAAGCCTAAAATAGTTATACCCATGCACTACAACACGTTTCCCGTTATTCAGGCAGACCCAGTACTGTTTAAGAAGCTGGTCGAGGAGAAAGTGAAGACCAGAGTTGTAGTGTTAAAGCCCGGAGAAGTGTTCACTTACCCATAGTGAGGAAGCCGATTTAGTTTTCATGGCTGTTTATGGTGTTTTTATTGATCTCTGCGTCCTCCCTAAAGCTTATAAACTCCTCAGTACGTGTCTGCAACTAGAAGCCGCTAGGTGCAATGAGCAGAAATAAACCATTGAAATGAGCATTTAGGAACAGCAAGGTATATTAGTTATTAGTTTCCTAGAAGAATTTTCTAGGTGTTCATAGGGATACTCATATTATGGATCTGGAGAAGAAAGTAGAGGCTATTACGCGTAACACTGTGGAAGTGGTGACTAGAGATGACCTCGTAAAGTTACTAGTGGAGAAGGAGAAGCCGAGGGGTTATATTGGCTTTGAGCCGAGTGGCTTAGTTCACATTGGCTGGCTTGTCTGGATGTTTAAAGTGAGAGATCTAGTAGATGTCGGCGTGGAGCTCTATATTCTCGAAGCGACGTGGCACGCGTATATTAATGACAAGCTTGGAGGAGACCTCGACCTTATTAGAAAAGCTGCTAGGTACACTAGGAGGGTATTAGAGGCTGTGGGTGTTCCCGAGACCAGGGTTAAATACGTTGACGCGGAGGAGCTCGTGAGCTCGAAGGAGTACTGGGCTCTACTAGTAAGGCTCGCTAAGAGCACTAGCCTTGCGAGAGTTAAACGCGCGTTGACTATAATGGGTAGAGCGGTCAGCGAAGCGGAGTCCGACTTCTCTAAGCTTATTTACCCACTAATGCAAGTTGCAGACATATTTTACTTAGACTTGGACATTGCGCTCGGCGGGTTAGATCAGAGGAGAGCCCACATGTTAGCGAGAGACTTAGCTGAGAAGCTTAACTTAAAGAAGCCCGTGGCTCTTCACACTCCTATAGTGTCTAGTATTAGGGGCTCCCAGAGGAAGATAATACAAATTAGTGACGGCAGTGTAGAAGTAGACGAAGTTGTCTCCGAGTTTAAGATGAGTAAGAGCAAGCCAGAGACAGCTATATTTGTACACGACTCCCCAGAGGTAGTTAGAAGTAAGGTCTTATCAGCGTACTGTCCTCCTCGAGTACTAGAGTTTAATCCCGTAATTGAGATAAACAAGTATATTCTCTTCCAGCAACCTGGGTTTGTACTGCACGTTGAGAGGCCTAGTCAGTACGGTGGCCCCGTAGACTTGCACAGCATTGAGGAGCTAGAAAACATGTACTCTAAGGGTGAATTACACCCACTTGACTTAAAGAACGCTACTGCTGAAGCCCTCGTGAAGATGCTGGAGGGTATTAGAGCAAAGTTGTTTTCTAGTAAAGAGACAACTAAGTTACTCGAGGAGTTAATTTCCGCTAGAATTACCAGGTAGAGGCGCTATGTCTATTTTTAAACCCCTAGGAGTAGACAATGAGAATAGTGGTGGGCCGGTAGCTCAGCCTGGAAGAGCGCCGCCCTTGCACGGTCCTCTAAACCACCGGGATCGAAGAGAGGCGGAGGTCCCGGGTTCAAATCCCGGCCGGTCCACTCCCCTCTACTAACTCTCCCTCGTGGTGTGTGGTGAGTTGAGTGTTTAGTGCTGATGCCTCGCTTTTAATACAAATCGTATGGCTGATTTTACTACTACTAATGTTTACTGGGCTTTATCAGCGAATTCAAATTAAACTGTGGATTTTAGTAATAAAGTCTAAGCTAAACGTTATTAAGAGCGTACTTGAGGAAGACAAGAACAGAGTAAAGAATATGCTGCGAAATATGGGGTTGTCGACGCCTGAGGAACTGGTCTCTAGACTACTGGATTTTTTCATTATTGAGCCAGTCAGCATAGAGCCCACGGATATCATTAAGCGAATGGATCACTTGCTCAGAGTAACGGAGAGCACTTTTAAGCAAGTAGTTGGGAGATACCTTCCTAGTCTCGGAAAGCATGAGCGCAGTCTAGCCGAGTCCTCTCTCTCGATTGTTGCAGCTATTGGCCTCATATACCGCGTTTTAAGACACTACGCTATTCAGAGCGAGAAGGAGGAGAACTACATATTGTTAATGCAGTTAATGTACTTAATGCCACAGATTCTCAGAGTAGTCAAGACTTATCACGAAGCTCTCGACTCATTTATGTACGGAAAGCCGATTGGTGATGGAGTAGGGCCGCTTGTAGCCTACACACTATCCGAGAAGTGCAACATTACTTCGAGAAGAGTCGTTGACGACACAAGCGTGTTAGAGGCCGTATACGAGAATAGGAGACTAATAATTGTGAAGGCGGAGGGCCCTGGAAGCAACGTTGGGCATCCAGGTGCTGTTATTAGTAGAATTGTAGAAGAGCTGGGCGGCCGCGTAGACATGATCTTAACTGTAGATGCGGCGTTAAAGCTTGAGGGCGAGGAGTCGGGTCTAGTAACTGAAGGGGTGGGTGCGGCTATAGGGGATCCTGGACCCGAGAAGATAGCTATAGAGAGAGTGGCGGCTAAGTACAATATTCCCCTGAGGGCCTTAGTAGTGAAAATGGATATTAGAGAGGCGCTAACTACGATGAGGAAGAAGATCTACGACTCTGTAGGTGTCGTGGTTGAGAATATTGAGAGAATAATTAAAGAGAACGTTCCAGAGGGCTCTACGCTCATAGTAGCTGGTATAGGAAACACTATGGGGATTCCAGGGTAGCCCTGTAGTGTGGTGAAGAGAGTTGAGTAGTCTAGAGGCAATTGCAGCCGCCCTCTTCCTCCTAGTTATACTCTACTTCATATACGACTACTACTTGAAGAAGAAGAGAGAGGAGAGCACAAAGTACGTAACTAGAGAGCTACTAATGTGCTTAAACTGCAATTACAGAGTTGAACAAGACTTTGAACCAGGAGACTTCATAGGGCTAGTTAAAGGCAAGTGCCCCAACTGCGGGGGATTAATGAAAATCAAGGCTATTTTCAGCGTAGAGACAAGTACTTAAAAACCCCTTATTCACTAGTAAAATAGTGGCGCCCGACTCGGCCATAGTGGCCGGGCAACACCCGGTCTCATTTCGAACCCGGAAGTTAAGCCGGCCACGTTAGGGCGGCCGTGAGGTCCGCGAGGCCTCGCAGCCGCCCTAAGCCGAGATCGGGCGCTGCTCAGGGGCCAAATCTCGGTGTGTTTATAAGTCTCCTTAGCGTAAATGTTGTATTGTGATGTTAGTAGTTTGTAGGGGGTGTCTGCGAAGCCGTGTTCTGCCCGAGATGCGGCTCAGTAATGGTGCCCACGAGGAAGGATGGTAGTATTTACTTGAAGTGTAGTAAGTGTGGCTACGAGGTAAAGGGTGATGAGTCTAAAAAGTACAATATTAGACACCAAGTAGAGCCCTCTAAGCGTGTTTTAACAGCTGTTGCGAGCGAGGCTAGAGAGTCTGGGCTTACTCCAGAAGAGCGTGAAATGCTGCGTGAGTACTACGAGGTTTTCCTCGAGGAGTTTGAGCGTAGTGAGGGGGAAGAGTCGGAGTCTGATTAAAGTCAGATGAGAGAAGATACTCGTCACTACTCAGTGCCGTCGCCAAACATCATTCACTACTCTTTATACTCGACTCTGTCCTATTAAGTAGTTTTGTAGTGAAGACCTTATTAGTGTGCACTAGTAGCTGGTATTTGGGAAGCGTTCATGGTTAGAATAGCTGTTGTAGACAGGGATTACTGTAAGCCAAGTAAGTGCAACTTGGAGTGCATAAGGCTCTGCCCAATTAACAAGAGTAAGAAGAAGAAAGCTGTAGACCTCGCTGAGGACAGGAGTAGAGCAGTTATATTTGAAGATGTCTGTGTAGGGTGTGGAATTTGCGTTAAGAAGTGCCCATTTAATGCAATATCAATAGTCAACTTGCCAGACGAGCTAGAGAAAGTCCTAGTACATAGATACGGGGAAAACACGTTTAAACTCTACAATTTAATAACACCTAAAATAGGCAGTGTGCTGGGGGTTATAGGCCGAAACGGATCCGGGAAATCTACCAGTATCAAGATACTATCTGGTCAAATCAAGCCTAATCTCGGGAGGTACAATAACCCTCCTGAGTGGGACGAGGTTATAAGGACATTTAGGGGAACAGAGCTTCAAACATACCTCTCTAAGCTGGCGAGTAACGAGATTAAAGCAGCCGTGAAGCCACAGTACATTGAGCCTGCGCGCAGAGTCTTAAAGGGAACAGTAAGAGACCTGCTTAGGAGAGCAGACGAGAGGGGGGTTTACAGTGATCTCGTAAAGGCGCTGGGCATGGAGAGAATCCTAGATAGGTCCATTAGTGAACTAAGCGGTGGCGAGCTACAGAAGCTCCTAGTAGCTGCTGTGTTATCGAAGAACACTAATGCATACTTCTTTGATGAGCCCTGTAGCTATCTTGATATACGAGAGAGGCTCAGAGTAGCCAGGGTTATTACAGAGTTTGCTAAACCTGCTGAAAATTACGTGGTTGTTGTTGAACACGATCTAATGATCCTGGACTACATATCAGATTACGTTGTAGTAATGTACGGTGAACCCGGCGTATACGGAGTGTCCTCGAAGCCCTACTCTACAAGAGCTGGCATAAACTACTATCTTAAGGGTTACTTACCGGCTGAAAATATGCTTATTCGTGAAGAGGAGGTGAAATTCAAGATCTCTACTAGAGAGGAGAGTACTGCCAAGCAAGAATACCCTGTTCTAGAGTGGAGTAACATGGGGTACACTTATCCATCCTCGAAATTCCGGCTAATAGTCCCAGCTGGTAGAGCTTATAGCGGTGAAGTTATAGGGATCCTCGGCCCTAATGGTATTGGCAAAACCACTTTTATTAAACTACTCAGCGGTGAGCTAAATCCCTCGTCTGGAGATGTTTTAATTAAACCCGAGAAAGTCGCGATTAAACCTCAAGAGGTCTCACCAGCTATAATGAGCGAAGAGACTGTTCTAGGTAATTTAAAGAAGGCCTCTCAACTCGCTGTAGACCCCTCTTCGTGGCTCTATGTCGAGCTAGTGAAGAGAATGAGAATTAATAGAATGCTGGATAGGAAAATAAGTGATCTCAGTGGGGGTGAACTGCAGAAAGTAGCTGTAGCAGTAACACTTGCTCAAGAGGCAGATGTATACATTTTAGATGAGCCATCAGCATACTTAGATGTCGAGGAGAGAATCACGGTAGCTAGAGTTATTAGGAGAATTGTCGAGGAAAGGCGTAAAACAGCTATAGTTGTCGAGCACGATTTAATGCTACAGGCTTTTGTCGGCGATAAGATAATGGTTTTCTGGGGAGAGCCCGCAGTTGAGGGAAGAGCGTCTCAGCCGCTTGATCCACGAGAGGGGTTTAACCTGCTACTTAAAAGTCTCGACGTGACTGTTCGCAGAGACCCTGAGTCTGGTAGGCCGCGTATTAATAAACCGGGGTCTGTTTTAGACAGAGAACAGAGGCAAAGGGGACTTTACTACACTGTAGACTAGGAGAGACCTCTTTTAAATATCTGTGTGAAGGTTTCGTAGTAGGCTTACTAAAAATACTTTATAAACCCTTAATCAATTATTTAAAAGTGGGGAGACTATGGCTGAGAGGGTAACGCTCTCAGTTATAAAGGCAGATGTGGGTAGTATAGCGGGGCACCACGTTGTACACCCAGATCAGCTCGCGGCGGCTACTAAAATTCTCGCCGAGGCTAAGCAGAAGGGGATTATAATAGACTTCTACGTGACTCATGTTGGTGACGACTTACAGCTAATAATGACTCACACTAAGGGCCCAGATCACCCCGATATACACGGATTAGCCTGGGAGGCATTTCAGGCAGCGGCTAAAGTAGCACGTGAACTTAAGCTCTACGCTGCTGGACAAGACCTACTCTCCGAGGCTTTTTCCGGTAATGTGAGAGGACTAGGACCGGGCGTTGCAGAGCTCGAAATGGAGGAGAGGACATCAGAGCCTGTGATAACATTTCACGCTGATAAAACAGAGCCTGGCGCGTTTAATTTACCGCTATTCAGGGTCTTCGCAGATCCATTTAACACAGCGGGCCTCGTAATCGACCCGAAAATGCACAGTGGATTCGTATTCGAGGTCTACGATGTAGTAGAGTCGTCGAGTGTCCTATTGAAGGCTCCGGAGGAAATGTACGACATACTCGCGCTCATCGGGACAACTGGGAGGTATATTGTCAGGAGAGTGTACAGGAAGAGCGATAACTTACTAGCAGCCGTAGTGAGCGTTGAGAGACTAAGCTTAATTGCCGGTAGATATGTTGGTAAAGACGACCCGGTCGCCATAGTGAGAGCTCAGCACGGTCTACCAGCAGTAGGTGAAGTTCTCGAGGCTTTTGCCTTTCCACACTTAGTAGCTGGCTGGATGAGGGGTAGTCACTACGGCCCACTAATGCCTGTTCCAATGAGATACGCTAAAGTCACTAGATTCGACGGACCGCCCAGACTAATAGCTCTCGGTTGGAATATTAGTCGAGGAAAACTCATAGGTCCCGTAGACCTGTTTGACGACGTGGCGTTTGATGAGGCGAGAAGGCAAGCTCAGATCATAGCTGATTACATTAGAAGACACGGCCCCTTCATGCCGCACAGACTTGGACCAGAGGAAATGGAGTACACGACGCTACCCGACGTGTTAGAGAGGCTAAAGGAGAGATTCGTGAAGCAAGAAGCTCGAAAGTAGAGTGGAGGCTACGTAATCTGAAAGTAAAAATATGAGTCGAGGTGTTTTTTCTGGAGGCTCTTAAACCCATATTAGCTATTAACTTTAAAGCATATTATCCTCACAGCTTTGGCGCCTACGCTCTGAGTATTACCCGGGCTGCCATTAAGGTTAAAGAAGAGCTCAGGGACATCGAGGTCATTTTAGCACCCCCGTTCACTGAGCTCTACAGAGTTCTTCGAGAAGTTGAGGGTAGAGAGGTCAAGGTTTTTGCTCAGCACGCTGATCCCTTTGAGCCCGGCGCTGTAACGGGCTATATTCCCCTAGAAGGCCTCAAAGATCTCGGAGTTAACGGGGTTATTTTAAATCACAGCGAGCACAAGCTTAAACTAAGCGAGATCTTCTACTTAATCAGAAAGGCTCGTACACTAGGACTCGAAGTACTGGTCTGTGCTGATGAGCCTGAAATAGGAGCCTCTGTGGCTGTCTTAGAGCCAGACATGATAGCTGTTGAGCCCCCTGAGCTCATAGGTACAGGTATTAGTGTGAGTAAGGCTAAGCCGGAGGTTATAACGAGAAGCGTCTCACTCATAACTAGAGTAAATCAACGTGTTAAAGTCCTCACGGGGGCTGGGATTAGTACTGGCGAAGACGTATACGTAGCTATAAAGTTAGGAACAGTGGGCATCCTAGTAGCATCGGCTATAGTTAAGGCGAAAGAACCCTACAGCGTTATTAGAGAAATGGCAATTAACGCTATAAAGGCGTTCGAAGAAACTCATAAAAAGCCATACTAGATATATAGACGTCGAAGCCGCCGTAGCTCAGCCTGGTAGAGCGCCGGCCTCGTATGGGCCTAGAGAAACCGGGTCGAGAAAGCCGGTGGTCGCGGGTTCAAATCCCGCCGGCGGCTCTGTTTTAATTGGTGTCCGGGTAGCGGGATCAGCGTTACTTAATATATTTTTATTTATAAATGCATTCCTTTGGAGGATTAGTTAGAGTAGGGGACTTAGATATGAAATGGCTACTTGAGGAGGAGTGGGAAGAAGAGTGGGAGGAAGAGGAGTGGGAGGAGGAAGAGTGGGAAGAAGAGTGGTGAGGAGTCCTAGGTTAGAGAAATAACTAACAGGACGTTTTTTACCATTGAGCTCATTGTTGCCGGTTTCTCTAGGAGAATTTCTCGTTTGAGAGTAATGCACTTATCTAGGTTAACTGGCTTACTATCTACTCCTACCAGGTAGTAGTGCTGACTTGACTTAAAGTGCTTTTCGAGAATTTCAACGAGGTCGTCTATTTGAGCGGTGCCGAGAATTAGAGCGGACAGTAGTAACCCCTTATTTCTAATTCTGTGTTGCCTCGCACCGTGAATTACGTAGTGTACTACTCCTTGAACTACTTGGTGAGGACTAGTGACGCTAGTTACAGGTATAATTGCGAGTGGGGATGAACCATTAATTCCTCGAGCGAGTAACTCGTTTTTTAACTCCCCGCTTAGCTTTTCACACAGGAATACACACGCCTTTACTTTGATCGGCTCATCACGCCACTTAATGCCTAATTCTAAGTATTCTTCCTTGAAAAACCACTCAAACAATTTTAGCTCTTAACCTCCTCTACTGCTTCTTCCGTAGTGGGCTTTCTCGCCTTCTGTGTAATCGACACTAAGTGTGTTATGTAGCCAGCGATCTGGTTTCTCAGCTTTTTAGAAGTAACGGCTACGAGTTTCGAGACTACTAGTTTGTTGTGTTGAAAGTCCCTCGTAAATAGATCAGGGTACTTTTCAAGCAGATTTCTCGCCACTCTCTTAACCAGCTTAGTTCTAACTTTTCCCATACCTAAAGCACCCCTCAACTCAATGTCTCCTCAAAGCTTATAAGACCTATATAAAGCTAAACTCCTCTCGGAGTGAGAGTAGCTCCTTGGAGTGGAGATTGTTGAGTCACAGTTAATTACCACTAGCTTTTTATACTATTCACAGGTGTATTGTCTACTTTCGAGTAGGATACTATGGTGGGGGCATTGGACTTTAAAGTTAGGGATCTCTCGTTGGCTGATCAGGGAGAGTTGAAGATCAAGTGGGCCGAGAACTGTATGCCTGTTTTACTTCTTCTCAGAGATATGTACTCGGAGTCGAAGCCCCTCTCGGGTATTAGAGTCGGAGCAGTTTTACACGTTACTAAAGAGACAGCGGTTCTGGTATCTGCACTTAAAAGCGCCGGCGCCGAGGTATTCCTCGCGGCGAGTAATCCTCTGTCAACACAGGACGACGTGGCAGCGGCTCTTGTTAAACGAGGTATTCACGTATATGCCTGGAGGGGGCAAACACGCGAGGAATACTACTGGTGTATTAGAAGAGTTGCCGAGAGCAAACCCCACGTGGTTATAGATGACGGAGCAGACCTACACGCACTAATACACGACGAGTACGCTGACTTAGCTGAGGGGATCTATGGAGGTACAGAGGAGACTACAACGGGAGTGAACAGGCTTAGAGCACTAGAGTCGAAAGGCGCTTTAAAGTACCCGGTGATAGCTGTAAATGACTCGTACACGAAGTTCCTATTCGACAACAGATATGGTACAGGGCAGAGTACTATTGACGGTATTCTCAGGGCCACAAACATTCTCCTCGCCGGAAAAGTAGTAGTAGTGGCGGGCTACGGCTGGGTTGGCAGGGGAATAGCTATGAGAGCGCGCGGCATGGGAGCTAGGCGCGTTATAGTGACAGAGGTGAATCCTATTAGGGCTCTTGAAGCCCTCTACGACGGCTTTGACGTCATGCCTATGAGTAAAGCTAGTGAAGTCGGCGACGTCTTTATCACGGCGACGGGTAATATAGCCGTTATTAGAAGAGAGCACTTTGAGAAAATGAAAAACGGGGCTATTCTAGCTAACGCGGGGCACTTCAACGTTGAGATCTGGATACCAGACCTCGAGGAACTCGCAGTTGAGAAGAAGCAGATCTTACCGAGCGTAGTCGAGTACAAATTGAGGGATGGAAGATGCCTGTATTTACTAGCTGAGGGCAGATTAGTTAACTTGGCATCCGCTGAGGGGCACCCGAGCGAGGTCATGGATATGAGCTTTGCTAACCAGTTCCTAGCAGTAAAGTACGTTGTTGAAAATAGAGGTAAACTACCTGTTAAAGTACTGAGATTACCCATTGAGCTAGACGAAATGGTTGCGAGACTTAAACTAAAAGCAATAAATGTTGAAATAGACTCTCTAACTCCACAACAACAGGAGTACCTACAGTCGTGGAAACACGGAACGTGAGTATTTAGAGGTGGGCCCGCGGGGATTTGAACCCCGGACCACCCGGTTATGAGCCGGGCGCTCTACCTGGCTGAGCTACGGGCCCTTGTTCCACTATAGTAGCCTTACTTAGATGGGTTTAAATTCTTTCACTTCTACTACTCTACTCGCTGTTTTACTTGACCCCTGATTTAATCAGCGCAATATACTTGCTTATCGCGTCAGCCGCGATAGCTCCATCCGCGGCTGCTGTTATGATCTGCTCTAACTTGTATTTGTATGGGCCGCCTGCAGCGTCGCCTACGACGTATATGCCTTTGAGAGAAGTTGACCTGTCGATGTTTACTACTGCTCGCCCCTCTTCGTCAACTTCTAAATTGAGTTTCTTAAAGAACTCTGTTGGGGGTTTTAGCCCAATCTCCACGAAAACCCCGTCTACTTTTATATATCGCTCTTCACCGGTCTTTAAGTTAACTACTCTTATACCCTCCACAGCGTTTTCGCCCACAATTTCCTTCACGGTAGAGTCTACTATGATCTCTATTCTCCTGTTGGTGAGTGCGGCGTCAACGTATACTTTGAAGGCTCTAAAGGTGCTCCTCCTGTGAATCAAGTAGACCTTGTTAGCTATATTTGCAAGAAATAACGCCGCTGTGAACGCCGAGTTACCACCACCTATTACAGCTACATCTTTACCCCTGTACAGTGGGCCGTCACATATAGCGCAGTAAGAAACACCTTTACCTAGGAGTCTATCCTCGCCTGGTACACCAAGTTTACGCTTCTCACTACCCATAGCTAAGACAACGGCGTAGGCGCAGAGAACTCGATTAGTATTTTTGAGTTTAACACACCAGTAGTAGTCCTCGGGACTACGCTTAAAAACATCTACTACCTCGTCTAGGATCACTGGGACACCGTACTTTTTAACATGCTTGAAAAACCTATCGGCGAGATCAGCCCCCTTTACATCGGGGAGACCTAGATAGTCGTCTACTACAGGGGCCTCCGCGACTAGGCCCCCAATAGTCTTCGTGATAACTACAGTGTCTAGTCCCAGCCTAGCACAGTAGAGTGTTGCTGTTAAGCCAGCTGGACCCCCTCCCACGACAATAACGTCGTACTTGTCCCTCGTGATCTCGGAGGTAGACGGGATCATTGAGGTTCTTAGTTTAAAGCTCACACTCTCACCTTGTTTTTCTTCATGTTAAGCGATTTTAACTTTGACCCTGCTTACTCCTAGAGATCTCGTAGACTAGTATCCCGGCTACGGCCACAGGGGATATACCTCGTGGTATTTCACTAGGCCACACAGTGCTGACTACACTTAGTTCTCTCGGGGAAGGCTCTTGCTCACCAGACGAGATTATAATAGCTTTCTTCTCACTCTCCTTGATAATAGAGGGTAGGCTTACTAGTGCACCGCTCTCTTCAAGATAGTATACTTGTTTACACGTTAAGACGTCTACGAGGTCTTTTATCTCGGGGAGTAGTATTAGGGGTTTACCAAGCCTATAAGACAGTTTATACGCCTCTGGGACACCCACCTGGGCGGCCGCTCCATAGGGCTTTATTATAACAGGTACGAGTAGTGGAGAGGCGTACACAGTCTTCACAAACTCTAGTAGCTTTTGAACACTACTTGGAGCGTAGAGCGCTACGTATACTTCACTCAATACACATCACCCGAATCCAGTACTCTCTGTGTGTAGAGTGCAATTGCCGTTGCCAATGGCACGGGGACTGCTTCACCAATCATATTGTACTGTGAGTCTCTACCTCCAGTAAAAGTAAAGGTATCTGGAAACCCCATTAGCCTAGCTTGTTCACGTACAGTTAAAAGCCTGTTTTCAAACGGGTGAATAAATCTTGAAGAACCCATAACTGTGGGTGCGAGATCATTAGGATCTAGTTTAATGAGATTCGGTATGGGCTTCTTTGAGCCGTGAAAGTAGACTAAAGCCTCACCCCACTTCTTGCGGACTGCTCTACGTAGCTTCCTATAGGGAAGTTCTGGTGGGGGGTCGTGATTAGGGATAACAGCTGTTGGCGGAGGTAGATCGCTTAGTGCCTCACCAACAGTTACGGTTTTTTCGACTCTAGGGGGCTTTATTGGAATATTTGAAATGAAAACTCTTCTACGCCTACTCGGAGTTCCGTAGTCCTCAGCACTGAGCAAGTTGAAGTACACTTGTTTATAACCAAGTCTTCTAAACTCATACATTAACGCCTCTCTGAGACCGCCTTCTAATATAGCGGGCACGTTCTCCATGATGAAAACTCGCGGTTTGTAGTACCCGACTATTCTAATAAAGTGTAGTACTAGTTGTCCCTGGGGGTCAACGTAGAGCCTGTCTAGTGGACTCCTCTCTCTACTCGGATTAGCTCCTGTAAATGGCTCACACGGTGGGCTGCCAATAATCAGATCTACTTCACCGGGCCCTGCGATCTTGAAGAGATCGCTTTCGCGGAGGTTTCTCACGTCTTCTACTAGTACAAGTGTCTCTGGGAAATTCACCTTGTAGGTCTCAGTAGCTGGTTTGAAGTTATCAACAGCTAGTACAGGCTGAAATTTCCCCGTTAAGTAGAAGCCTAGCGAAAAACCCCCAGCACCCGAAAACAAGTCTATGAACGCGTATTTTGACATATTAGTACCGTGATCTCTCGATCTTCTTTATTAAGTAATCTAGCTTCTCAATACTCTCGGCGATCACCTTAAAGCGCTTATCTCTATCTACCTCCTCGGTGAGCAATGAACCGTCGTGTGGGCAGTAAAAGTCGTTTACGTAAGCGTCTTCGAGAGTATAGATCTTTTTGCACGTGGGGCACTTGTAAATAGTGTTATTGGATTCAAACTTTAATCGCAAATCCAGCTTCTCCTTAGCTCTCTTCAGTTTTTTAACTATAAACGCTACTAGTGCGGGCTTATTAAGTCTCCAAAGGTGGAGTGTGCTTTCACCGACTTTCACCTTGTCGGGAAATACAATGGCCTCGTCGCTTAAGTACTGTAGAATTTTGCGCCCCTCGTTAGATTTTATACTCGTGTCCTGCGAGAGAGTTTCTTCGACTACGTACTCGTTCTTCATGAGGTATGTTAAGAGGTCATTTGAGTTCTTGCCGTATATCTCCGCAATTATGGATTTAGCTATTTTAAACAAGTCGTCTTCACTTGGATCAGTTATTTTAGCGGTGTCATCACGACTTCGCGTTGTTTTAGACAATTTTAAACCACCATTCACTTGTTATTTTTGTTAAACAACCTAATTTTTCTTTCGCCTCGCTGAGTGGTCTCGAAGAGCTACTATTTCTGCGCGTTGGCCAACAGCGATGGTCTCTACTTGAGATCTTTACTTGTTTATTGAAATAATATTTATATAGAAGTCTTCTAAATTAATGTACGTGGCTGTAGAGTAGGTGGTTTAAGTGGCTGCAGAGCCTACTGGAATCCCTGTTTTAATATTAAAAGAGGGAACTCAGCGCACAGCTGGTAGAGATGCTGTTAGAGTAAATATACTAGCAGCGAGAGCCGTTGCAGAGATGGTTAAGACTACTTATGGTCCTAAAGGAATGGATAAAATGCTGGTAGACACTCTCGGCGACGTCACGATCACGAATGACGGCGCTACAATATTAGACAAGGCTGAAATCCAGCACCCGGCTGCAAAAATGCTTGTTCACGTAGCTAAGAGCCAGGATAGCGAAGTGGGTGATGGAACAAAGAGGGCAGTTATATTTGCTGGCGAGCTATTAAAGTACGCGGAGGAGCTCCTCAACAAGAACATTCACCCAACAACAATAATATCAGGCTACAGGAAAGCAATGGAGGAGGCTCTGAGACTAATTGAGGAGATAGCAATACCAATAGACATTAACGATGAAGAAACGCTTAAGAAAGTAGCTAGAACAGCCCTAACTAGTAAAGCGGTACACGACGCTAGAGAGTACCTTGCCGAGTTAGCTGTAAAAGCCGTTAAGCACATAGCAGAGCAGAGGGGTGACAAGGTTTACATAGACATCGACAACGTCCAGATCATTAAGAAGTACGGAGGCTCGCTAATGGATACTCAGCTAGTACACGGCATAATACTAGATAAGGAAGTAGTTCACCCAGGTATGCCTAAGAGAGTTGAAAACGCTAAAATAGCTCTTCTAGACGCGCCTCTAGAAATAGAGAAGCCCGAAATAGACGCTGAGATCAGAATAAGCAACCCCACACAGTTAAAGGCTTTTCTACAGCAGGAAGAGGAGATTCTGTCTAAGCTCGTCGACAAGATCACAGAGGTAGGCACTAATGTCGTTATAACGCAGAAGGGTATTGATGAGGTTGCTCAGCACTTTCTCGCTAAGAAGGGTATTTTGGCTGTGAGGAGAGTTAAGAGGAGTGATCTCGAGAAGCTGGAGAGGGCTACGGGCGGAAGAATAGTCAGTAACATAGAGGACTTAAAGCCCGAAGACCTAGGCTACGCAGCCCTAGTAGAAGAGAGAAAAGTCGGAGAGGACAAAATGGTCTTTATTGAGGGGTGTAAAAACCCGAAAGCAGTGGGTATACTACTAAGAGGTGGATTAGAGAGACTTGTAGACGAGGCCGAGCGTAGTTTAAGAGACGCTCTCTCAGCGGTCGCGGACGCTATTCGCGACGGTAAAGTAGTAGTGGGTGGTGGAGCAATAGAGATCGAGCTCGCAAAGCACTTAAGGAAGTTTGCTGTTAAAGTCGGCGGTAAGGAGCAGTTAGCCATTGAGGCCTTCGCGAGGGCTCTTGAAGGACTCGTAGTAGCACTAGTAGAAAACGCCGGCTTAGACACTGTCGAAATGCTCATGAAGCTGAGGAGCTCTCACGAAACGGAGGGCAATGCCTGGATTAGTGTTGACTTAAGTAATGGGCAACTCGTAGACATGTTTAAGCTAGGCGTGTTAGAGCCAATGTCTGTTGTTGCAACGGCTATTAAAGGTGGAACCGAGGCAGCTACAATAATCTTAAGAATAGACGACATAATAGCGGCTAGTAAACTAGAGAAGAAAGAGGAGGTCGGCAAGAAGCCTGAGGAGAAGAAAGAAGAAGAGTAGAATTACTACTCGACTTTAATTAATATGGGCTTTTTTAAACTAATAGTAGTGTACACGGCTTCACCTACGTCTAGATACGGTACTAGCGTAATAAAAGAGTAATCCATGTATATGGTTTTTTCAACTGCATCTAAGTCTTGTTTGGATTTAACAGAGTGTATTATCTTAGTATTAGTATTAGCTAGGGCATCCTCTACTAGTTGAGATATCGACTGCGCCAAGATCACTAGCCCCACTTGAAACTTGCGGATTTCTCTCAGCATTTCACATATAGGCTTAACAGGGGCCTGCCTTGAGAGGTAGTTTTGAGCCTCCTCAAGAACTACTAGTAGGGGTTTTAGCCTCCTAGTAGAATAATCAACTAAGCGCTTAACTAGTAGAGAAGCATAGAGCCTTTTAACCGAGAGATCACTTATTACGCTAACGTCCACGACGAGGGGTTCGCGCCGACCCTCCACTATTCCACTTAGTGCCTCATCCTGGGCATTGTATACTTTGAAGAGATCACTGTACCCGCCTCTAGATATTAGACTAAGCTTTCTATGTAGTGACAACTTAGACTCTCTAAACCAAGAAGATTCCTCGGGAAGAGCCTCGACAAGGTCTAGTAAGCTCTCTACAGACTTGATCTTAGAGGGACCCTTCTGCCCAATTACCTTCTCTAAAATGTACTCTTGAGGTGGTGTTAACTCAAATATACTACTCATAACGCTTAATTCCCCTGGCTCTCCTGTGAGAAGCTGTAGGGGTAGTTCACGCGGCTCTATGAGAGTGTATTCAGAGAGCACTTTGCTGTACTCTCCATGCCAGTCCACGACGAGAACTGGTACTCTTAGATCTCTACACACGCGCTCGGCTATTCTCGAAGCCGTGTAAGACTTACCCGATCCCGTGGTGCCGGTGATCAAGATGTGCCTGAAGAGGGCGCTTTTATACAGCTTAGCCGGGTATTCTGGAATGTGGTTTAGTACTCTCCCAACAACCACGTATGGTTCATTGCTATCTCGCTCCTCTAGTGGTACTTGCTGCTCTGGGTATTTAACACGCGTTTCCTGTACTGGTGGAATAATGTAACCAGCGGGGAGTCTTCTCAGAAAAAATTCTTAATGGCCCCTGTGATAGTCGTGAAGACACTCCTAGAGGAATAGGTCTCTACGTCTATTGTCTTAAACGTAGACTTCACGAGAGTAACAAGTAGCTGAGACTCCTCTCTAACACTCTCGTCTTTACCCCTAATAACTATAAGCCCTTTAACATCCCCCCTGCTAATCTTCGAGATTGTAATGTACTCGACGTTCCTACTAAGTTGAGACCTAGTCTTTATAACCTCACTGAGCTCTCTCAGCTCGCTCTCAACGTCTACATCTCTACTATTCAAGACACGGTAAAGTCTCAACACGACTTCGCGCTCAGCCAAGTTAACACCCCCCTAACGAGTAAGTGAGTGTACTTAAAACGACTCCGCGGGAAAGCTTTAAATTGGACTTTAGAGAGGAGGGTGAAAGAA
This sequence comes from Desulfurococcaceae archaeon, assembly GCA_020833245.1. Classification (GTDB taxonomy): domain Archaea; phylum Thermoproteota; class Thermoprotei_A; order Sulfolobales; family Desulfurococcaceae; genus UBA285. The sequence continues at coordinate 7,862 of JAJHQQ010000002.1, read as the reverse complement.
TTCCCAGGTTGACTTTTTCTGTTAGCTTAAAGCGAGTGCTTTCGTAGAGATCCCGTTGAGATGTGGTTACTTAATGTTCGCCCCCACGTAGACGTGATCCATGCTCTTGTAGTCTAGTGGTTTTTTACTCTTTAAAACAACGAGTAGACCGTGAAGTGATACTATTACTCGGTTAATTTCTCCGATCGGCGTGTTTGAGAGGACGTAGCCGTGAGCGCAGAAATAGTAGTTTAAACACGTCTCCTTGTCACTAGTTATACTTAGAACTAGTTCTGCTCCCGGAGACGGCCTCTTCACGACATCTTCGTGGAACTCTACTTCAACCTCATCTACTCCCTCTCTACACACACCTCTCACTCTGTAAATTCTCGGAACGCGAAGCGGAGTAATCTCCTTAATACTGCACTCTATTTCCAATGGAATCCCCTAGTAACATAGAGTTAAGTTATTTGCTTTTAAATAAAATTACTTGTATATCAAATAGAAACCACAGGTGGACTAAATGTCCACAGTTGATGCTTCAAGGAGACTAATAAACGAGCTCGTAACGCTACTAGATAGGAGAATAAGAGTAGTTCTAGTAAACGGCAAGCAGTACGAGGGTGTGCTAGTAGGGTTTGATCACCCTTCTCTAAATATACTGCTAAAAAGCGTCACAGACGAGAGTGGTTTAAAGTACTCTAAGATAATTGTAAAGGGTGAGAGGATCTCTGAGATAATAGCTGTAGAAGAGCCGCTGTTCGACCCCGAGGAGTTTAAAGAGTTCTTGCTGAGAGAGCTTAAGCTGCAAGAACACGCAGTGAAGGTCATCCCAGAGGCCAGGTCAGTGGAAGTGCTAGGTAGATATAGAGTCAGCGAGGAGGGTGTTATGGGATCAGGCGCCATGGCTGAAACACTATATGGTGTTTACAAGAAGTACATTGAGTTAAAAAAGAAGGGTATGCAAGGTTAATGAGAAGTGTTTTTTGAAGTCAAGAGAAGAGACTTGGCGGGTAGAATAGGGAGGCTTTTTACTCGCCACGGGGTTTTAGAGACTCCAATAGTCCTCCCCGTAGTAGATCCCGCGAGACAGGTACCGGAACTCGGAGTTATTAGTAAAGTGGGGTTTAACGGCATAATTACAAACGCCTACTTATTCTACAAGAGAAACCACGGTGTAGTTAAGAATATACACAGTGAGCTCAACTGGGATAATGTCATTATGACTGATTCCGGCGGCTACCAGATCCTTGTGTATGGTGATATAGACGTTGATAACAAGACTGTTGTCGAGTACGAGAAGGCCATAGGCTCAGACATCGCGGTTATACTAGACATACCAACTGGTAGTAAAATGAGCCGTGAAGACGCGGAAAAAGCTGTTTTAGAGACATATAAGCGCGGACTAGAGTCCCTGCCCCTCATAGAGGATAGTGAGCAACTGTGGGTGTACCCTGTTCAAGGAGCCCCCTATATAGACCTGTTGCGGAGATCGTCGAAACTAGCTACGAGACTACCCTATCACATATACGCTGCGGGTTCACCTACAGTAATGCTAGAGAAGTACAAGTACGCTGAACTAGTAGAGATAGTTGCCACGGTGAGGGTAAACACGCCACTAGACAGACCTCTTCACGTATTTGGTGTGGGACACCCGATGATAATACCCTTCCTCGTGGCGGTGGGTGCAGACATGTTTGACTCCGCAAGCTACGTGCTGTACGCGAGAGATGGGAGATATCTCGTTGAGGACGGTACTAGGAATATACGTGAGCTCGAGTACTTCCCATGCTCTTGTCCAGTTTGCTCAAAGTACACACCACGCGACCTACTAGAAGCACCGCGCTATAAGAGAGAAGAGCTCTTAGCACTACACAATCTCTACGTGCTATACGAGGAGATTAAGCGTGTTAAACAGGCTATTAAAGAGAACAGGCTCTGGGAGATGTTAGAGTGGAGAGCTCACGCGCATCCAAGTCTAAGAGAGGCTTTTTCTGTTTTACTAAAGTACCTCAGGTTCCTAGAGAAATTGTCGCCGCGAGTAAACCCAGGCGGCAAAGCCCTACTAGTTGTAAGCGAGTTTTCACAGTATAATCCCAAAGTCCTCATTAACGCTGAGGGCGCGGGAAGCCTTCTCTCCAAGCAAATTAGGGGCAAGCTAGTTATTATACTACCAGCCTATAAGAAGCCCTATACTACTCAGAGCGAGTATAGAGTTCTCTCCGAGACCTGCAAGGAGTGTAAGCATGTTAAAATAGTCTTCTTGCACCCTGTTCTCGGCTTAATACCGCCCGAGCTCACTTCAACATATCCATTTTACCAGCACGAGTCCCGTATCTTAAAGAATACTATTAGTTTTAAAGCTCTGAGAAACCACTTAAAGCCACTTATAGAAGGCAGGCCCTCAAAAGTCATAGTATTAGCCGCTGCCTGGCTTAGAGGAAGAATAGCTGAGAAGATCTCAGAGGCAATAAAAACCGCAAATATTGAGGCTGCTACATGTAAGTTGAACGAGGCCTCTTCTCTAATTCATCAATAGTTCTTCTAAATCTCTCTTTTTCAGCCTCAATAGCTTCGAGTAGAGCTGCCTCCTCCATGAGCTTATCTGTTTTTACTTTAACTCCGAGAATACTCGCGATAACATCTACCGCTATGGCGCTAGCGCGTGGATCGGGTTTAAACGGCTCAGTGAAGGGGAGTATAACCAGCCCTCTTAAACCGTAGGCTTTTGTGAACAGCATTGTGAGAGCTAGTAGCCCCATAATGTACCTGTCTTCGAGAATATTAGCTTCGAGTTTAGTTAGAGGGTTGTTTATTGGAACCCACCGGTACTTCTCATCTGGATGAGTCCTGTACTCCTGATCCAAACCTCCTACTAGTATAACCTCTCTAGCCCTCAGCCTCTTAGCGAAGCGGGCTATGAAATCAGTGTACGCGGTCTTCTCTACGTCGCTTGGAATGGCATTGTTAACTACGACAACGACCTTATTGCTCCCTACCTTGTCAGCGTAGATCTCGAACGGATAGATCAAGTCGTGGTCCCTTGTGTACATTGTAAAGTCTGGCATGTACTTTGTCTTGATAAAACCAACTTTCTTCAAACCCAGCTCTCTAGCTAAGTAGCGCGTTGTAATATAACCCACTAGCCCGAATCCGTGATAACCTGTGATAAAATACGAGTCCTTGTACTCGTCGAGCTTAAAGGACTCAACTAGAGGTATAAACCTGATTCTCTTAACCACTACTCACACCCTCACGTACTCTTACGGCCTCTCCGCGCTTATAGTACACTATTTCTCTCCCCGCGACTAGTGCTCTTCCAACCGCTAACAGCTTACCTGTGGAGTCTACAACGAGCACTTCGTCGTAAGGCCCTATCTCGGGATCCGCCATTAACACATGCTTACAGAAGAGCGTCTTACCCTTAGCTATAAAATCCGCGTACTCGTCTTTAACGTACACTCTCATGCGTGGATGAGGAAGGTAGTTATTTAAGACTACTCCTGCTGGAATGTAGAGATTAAATCTGTAGTCACGGGCTCTCAGTGCGAGGTATTTAGACCCAGACTCTAGGATTAGGCGTACACGGTTAGTATTAGGACTAACAACTACTTGCACGTCGTCGGGAATTAGCAGGGAACCCGGTATTTTAAACTGTAGCTCTGCAATACCCCTTAGCTCTAGTAGCTCGTCTTCTGTTGGCTTTCTTATTATCAATAGTTTACACCTACTTGTATACGAGCTTTACTTCGCCACCACGTAGTTCATAGTCTGAATTTCTTAGTGTCTTTTTATTTTTGACTTTCTCTATGCCCTTTAAGAGATCCTCGAAGACAACGTAATTTCTTCCACACCTAATTGCGTAGTACCCCGCCTCTATTACTGCTAATCTAATCTCGGCCCCGGTAAAGCCCTCTGTTAACTCGGCGAGTAAGTCGTAACTCACAGGCTCCTTAATCTTTACACTTCTTAAATGCACGCGAAATATCTCCGCTCTGCCCTTTCCACTGGGCAGGGGAACCTCTATTATTCTGTCTAGTCTACCGGGCCTCAGAATAGCTGGGTCTAAAATATCAATTCTATTTGTCGCGCCAATCACCTTGACTCTGTCTAGTGGCTTGAAGCCATCTATCTCTGCTAGTAGCTGCATAAATGTCCTCTGGACTTCTCTCTCGCCACTTGTCCCTATTTCTAGTCTCCTAGAGGCTATAGAGTCCAATTCGTCTATGAAAATAATCGCGGGGGCTTTTCGCCTAGCGTAATTAAAGAGCTCTCTAACTAGTCTAGCTCCTTCCCCAATGTACTTTTGAACTAGCTCACTCCCTACTAGAGCGATAAAGGTGGCATTACTCTCAGCGGCTACTGCTTTAGCTAGTAGTGTCTTGCCGCAGCCTGGTGGGCCGTACAGTAGTACTCCCTTGGGGGGCTCTATACCCAGCTCAGCGAAGATCTCGGGGTTTCTCAGAGGTAACTCGATGACTTCTCTCAGCTCACGGATCTGCTCGTCAAGCCCCCCTATATCGCTGTACCTGACATTGGGCTTTTCTATAACCTCCATTAACTGTACTAAAGGATCTGCGCGGTCTGGTAGAATATCGACTATAGCTGAACCACGCTGGTTTAAGGCTACTCTACACCCAGGTCTTAGGCGCGAGGTGTCCACGCCGTTAACGACGGTGACAACGAGATTTGGTCCACTAGTGCTCTTTACTACTACTCTACCATCCGGGATTAAGTCCTCAACATAGGCCTCTATGAGGGGTGGTGCTAGTAGCTTTTCGATTTCACTCCTGTAGTAATCTATTTTACGCAGTAGCTTCTTGCGCTCTTCTTCTAGTTGCTTGACTCTTAACTCTAAGTACTTTGTGTAGTCCTCTTCGCTCTCTATGAGCACGCCAATTTCTTTCCCGCCACTACTGATCTCCGGGTCTCCGTAGTCGTTACTCATAATTAAGCCCGTGAATATAATGGTCTAATAAGTATGTTTTAAGAAGGGGGGTTGAGTGTCATATTACTGTGAAATGTGTGGTAGAGAAGTAGACGCTAAGAGCGCTAAGAGAGTAGTTCTCGATGGCTCTCCCTTAATAATATGTCTAGACTGCTACTCTAAACTATCGAAGAAAACGACTATACGCAATGAGAGCGCGATTACCTCAACGAGTGCACTTAAATCTAAACGCCCCATTGCAGCTAGTGGAGAGTATAGATCAACCTCGCAGAGTTTAAAGCGTGCTGAGAGTTATGAGGTAGTAGAGAACTATCATCAACTAGTCAGGACTGCTCGTGAGAGGCTAGGCTGGAGCCAGGAGGTACTAGCTAGTAAAGTGGGTGAGAGTGTGAATACTATTAGGCGAATTGAGAGCGGCAAGTTGAAGCCTACTTTGGAGTTGGCTAGGAGGCTAGAGAGAGTACTTAGAGTTAAGCTAGTAGAGCCCGTTGTGGACTCCTCAGAGTACTCTTCACCCAGTGTTAGCGAGGATTTAACAATAGGGGATTTACTCGACACGGGAAAGCTGAGTAGGAGGAGTAGTAAGGGGTCGCGTTGAGAGTATATGTTGTCATACCTAAGAAGTACAGTAGGTTTATTGACGAGGAGTTAGCTCTAGTTAAAACGCTCTATAGTGATAGAGACATAGTTGGCTACAGTGTAGTGAAGAGTCAACCACGCAAAGCCTACTTGTCTAGTAGGAGAATCGAGGAGTTAAAGAAACTCGAGTTTGACAAGTTAATAGTAATGGATAGATTAAAGCCCTCTCAGCTAGTAAACCTCGCTAGGGAGATTAGGAGAGATGTCGTTGACAGAGTCTTACTAATACTAGAGGTTTTCGCCGCTCACGCTGGTTCTAGAGAAGCACTGTTGCAAATAGAGCTCGCAAAGCTCAAGTACACTCTGCCACTAGTTAAAGAAGCCATTAGGTACGCTAAGCTAGGTGAGCTTCACGGCTTTCTGGGTGCTGGTAGGTATGGGTATGAGAAGTACTACTTAATGTTGAAGAAAAAAGAGGCTCGTCTGAGGAGAGAAGCCGAGAATTTGCGCTTAATTAGAGACGTGCAGAGGAGAGCTAGGAGAGATCTGGGTTTACCACACGTCATTATTGTAGGGTATACTTGTGCAGGTAAGACGAGCTTGTTTAACGCTATAACTAATTTATCTCTCCCAGTAGGCCCCGAGCCATTCACTACACTAACGCCTAAAGCTTACAGAGTCAACTACAGAGATGTGAGCTTTATTCTGGTGGATACTGTTGGCTTTATAAGAGATGTTCCACCAGAGATTATTGAGGCCTTTTACGCCACGCTCGAGGAGGTCGCTGAGGCCGATCTCATTATAAACGTCGTCGACGCTTCAAAGCCTATTTACAGCGTCTTATATGAGATAGCAACTGGGAGTGAAATACTGAGGAAAATAGGTGCTCACGGAAAGCCAGTTATATATGCTCTTAATAAAATTGACAAGGTGTCGCCTAGTACCCCGGTGCTAGAAGAGGTTGTAAAGTATATTGGTAGTAGTGACGCCGTCATACCAGTATCCTGCACGAAGGGTATAAACATTAATGTACTATTAGAGAGAGTGCGTCTTGAACTGAGTAAAAAGGGGTTTCTCAATGAGGAAAATATACGTTTTAAGATATGGTCACAGGCCTGAGAGAGATAAGCGGGTAACTACTCATGTCGCGTTAGTAGCGAGGGCTTTTGGTGCTAGTGGTTTTATTCTGGGAGACGTAGTAGACGAGAGTGTCTACAAGAGCATTGTTAAAGTCCTAGAGTTGTGGGGTGGGGATCTCCACGTTGAAATGGGGGTTAACTCAGAGGAGTATTGTGTTTCCTGGAAGAGGAATAATGGTGTTATAGTCCACTTAACTATGTATGGGCTACACGTAGACGACATCATAGAGGAAATTAGGAGTACTAGTAGAGACCTACTCATAGTTGTCGGTGCAAAGAAGGTTCCAGGCTTCTTCTACGAGATAGCAGATTACAATGTAGCTATAGGGCATCAGCCGCACTCAGAGATAGCAGCACTAGCAGTATTCCTAGACAGGCTCTTCATGGGCAGAGAACTCTACTTAAAATTCCCCAACGCTAAACTAGAAATAACTCCATCACCCAGAGGAAAACTCATTAAGAGAACTAGAGAGCATTAGCTTTCAATTCTTTAGATTGTATTCTAAATGTGAACTTTTACCTGGGTTTCTTAATGTTGTATTCGTGATTCTATACTATGATTAGTGTTTATAGATCGATTCATAGTGATCATGGCTCTGATCAATTGTGCCCTTATAGTCTTCGAGTATTGTCTCGTTATCAACCACTATTACGAGCGTGTAGTTTACATTAATAATATGTTTACTGTATATAGTCACATTGCAGACGGTTTTATTCAGCCCCGGGTCATAGCTACATTTCTCATCCACTACCTGGCTTTCGAGAGAGTAGTCTACCGAGTCGTTAGCGTGGCCCCATATTGTTAGATTATACACGCTCTCCGCGCGTGTAAATATGTTCAGCCTCGCTGTTGGTGCATAAGTGAGAATGTTCAAGGGAACCACGGCCTCCTCGCTCGCGTTGGTGCATGGGTTGTGGATCGCCACCACCGTCTCCTCGAAGGTCTTATTGGAGGCAAGCCTTAGCTCAATTGGCGGTATGAGGTAGTAGTGGGGCATGCAGAGAGTTATATTGAGCTTCGTCAACCCCTCGTTGTCTCTCTCGCTCATTGGTAGTGGGTGTAGCTCGTACAGGGTGTAGCCCGTGCAGTTGAAGACGAGCTTCACGGCTACTAGACCAGTTAGAGACGAGTAGGGCCTGTAGTACTCGACGGGATCCATGTAGCTCGACAGCAACTCCACGACATAGAATAGGTCGGACCAGTGGCTGGTGTATAG
>JAJHQQ010000074.1 GCA_020833245.1 Desulfurococcaceae archaeon | reverse complement strand
CATGTCGTAGAGCTAGCTTTGAGAAGCCAATAGGATCAAGCATACTCGACTCCACGTGAACGTGGAGATCTATGAAGCCTGGTATTATGTAGAAGCCTTCTCTACTTATAACTAGAGTTTGAGGCCCGGTGTACTTGTCTACACTATTGGTCTTTATCACCCCGGCTACTCTCCCACTTTTAACGAGAACACTGACGTCTTCGAGAATAACGCCTGTGTTAACTTCAACAAGATTTACACTCTTAATAGCGATGTCAGCTGGCTCCAGGCCGAGGGCTACTCTAACTAGAGAAGTGCGAGTTTCAATGCTGTATTTCTTGAACGCTAAGTTCAAGAATAACCCTCACATAGCCTTTAAAGAGTCTTTTTATTGACAATTGGGGTTTATAAAAGTAAATTGTGAGAAAAAGCCACACTCAGTAAATAGGCCACTTTAAGTCCGGGGATGTACATACTCCAGCTCTCTCGTATAGACTCCACGCTGCTCTCTCAGCCTCCTCTAAAATCTCCTCCTCACTCAGCGTTAAAACTCTCCTGTTAAACATCACCACTCTACCATCAACAATACTGTGCTTTACGTCGTAGCCTGATGCAGCATAGACTAGGTGTGAAACCGGGTTATTGAGTGGGTGGAGGTGTGGCTGCCAGTAGTCTACAACTATGATGTCTGCTCTCTTACCTCTCTCAATACTACCAGCTAAGTGGTCAATCATTAGTGCTCTAGCCCCCCTAATAGTCGCCATTTCGAGGACGTCTTCTGCTCTAATAGCGTCTGCTCTTAGAGTTCTCAGTGATTGTAGTAGCGCGGCGTGCTTCATTTCTCTAATCAAGTCGTAGCTGTTATTACTTGGACCTCCATCTGTGCCGAGTGCGACGTTAACACTCATTCTCAACATATCCGATACTCTCGCAGCCCCACTGGCCAGCTTCATGTTACTTGAGGGGTTGTGGCTAACACTAGTCTCTGTCTCGGAGAGTAACCTTATCTCGGAGTCCTCAACCCAGACTACGTGAACTAGCACGACGTTTCTTCCAGTTAACCCAAGCCAGTGAGCAAACTCTACTGGTTTCTTACTGAAGTTTCTCACCGTGTACTCTACGTCTTCTCTAACTTCAGCTAAGTGCATTGTAATTCCAGTTTTGAGTTCTCTAGCCCTGGCTGCTATCTCCCTGTAGAGCTCTGTGCTAACCGCTCCAGGTGTTCGAGGCCCAAACCACACCCATATTCTATTATCCCACCCATGATACTTCTCAATGAGCCTCACAGTGTCTTTTAAACTGTAGTCCCCGCTCTCAACTAGCCCCTCGTGTAGGATATTGTCCTGTGTAGCGTAGCCCTTCAAGTCCATTACGTGCCTCGCTACAGCGGCCCTCAACCCTGTGGAGTGTATCATCTCAATTATCTCGTCTGGCCCGTACCTCCCAACGAGACCTGTCTCCAAGAAGCTTGTTGTACCTGTTTTAATCATCTCGAGAACTACGAGCTTGGCTGAGGCGAGAGCTTCTTGTTTAGTGTAGTTGCCTTGTAGTGGCCAGACCCTATCTCTAAGCCACTCAATTAATGGCAAGTAGTCTGCACAGGCCCTGAGTAGGCCCTGAGCTAAGTGAACGTGCGTGTTTACTAGTCCAGGCATCACAATGTCTCTCTCCGCGCTTATTAAGACATCGGCGTAGCGCCTGTACTTCTCGTCTAACTGTTCCCGCTTACCGACATCAATGATAACTCCGTCTTCAACCGCGACTGCGCCGTCTCTAATAATCCTCCTCTCCCTATCCATTGTCACGACCCAGCCTCCGCGAATATAGATGTCAACCACGCAGAGCTCACCTACTATTTGAGTAAGTAGAGTGTAGAGCTATATGTGTCTACAAGGCTAAGTGCGCTCACCGCGACGCAGCTTCATTTAAGATTACTTATATACCCGTGGCTTCTATGAAGTACAATTAACTCGCCTAGCACCATGGGGTGGCGTGCTGTGCCCGCTCTGAGACACCTAATTAGAGATCTTAGTGGGAGAGATCTAATTTCAACACTAGAATGGAGTGACGAAGAGATCAACGTGGCTCTAGGCTTGGCGAGAGAGTTCAAGGAGATAGCTCAATACTATGGAACTGAGGCCATACCTAAAATCCTCGCGGGAAAGGTCTTCTTCATGTTGTTCTTTGCCCCCTCAACTAGGACTAGAGCAGCGTTTGAAGCCGGAATGTACTATCTGGGTGGCCACGCAGCGTACATAGACGCCACTACTACTAGGCTAGCTTACGGGAAAGAGGAGAGGGCTGGTGAGGCTATTAAAGACGTCGCCGCAATGTACGATGTCTACGGTCACGGCCTCGGTATAAGAGTCCTGGATAAGGCTATAGACTACAAGTACGGTGTTGGAAACGCCTATATTCGCGAAATGGCTAACGCGGCTAATATTCCAGTTATAAACATGGCTGACGACATGTTTCACCCAACTCAGGGCTTAGCAGACATATTCACGTTCATAGAGAGGTTCCAGAACCCTCAGGGCAAGAAGTACGTTATTATGTGGGCTTACAGCCCCGAGATTAGAGGCTGGTGTAGTGTACAGGAAGACATGGTGCTGTTCCCGAGGTTTGGAGTAGACGTCGTAGTCGCGAGGCCTAATGGCTTTGACCTAGACCCTAAACTAGTAGATAAAGCGAAGCAGCTGGCTAGAGATCACGGCGCGACACTGGAGATTACAGATAACCTCCAAGAAGCTCTGAGAGGAGCACACGCAGTATTCCCGAGAAACTGGGCTTCACCAATGCTCGTGCAA
>JAJHQQ010000073.1 GCA_020833245.1 Desulfurococcaceae archaeon | reverse complement strand
AGGCTGATTTGAAGACTTTTAGTGCTCTAGGTGTTCACGGAGTAGTCGCGATTACTAGTATTACTGCTCAGAACACCTATAGAGTTTCAGCAGTGTTCGACTTACCAAGCTGGCTTGTCTATGAGCAAATTAAAGTCGTTGTTGAGGATATGGGTGTTGACGCGGCTAAGACTGGTATGCTGAGTAGTAGTGAGATAATTGAGAGTGTTGCGAGAGCTGTGGAGGAGTTTAAAATTCCTCTCGTAGTAGACCCGGTTATGATTGCTAAGTCTGGCGCGAGACTACTTAGAGAAGACGCCTTAACTACTCTAACCTCGAAGCTACTACCACGCGCACTCATAGTAACACCTAACGTGCCTGAGGCAGAGGTGCTCTCATCCCTGAGAATTAAGAGTCTAGAAGACGCTGAGAGAGCGGCTAAGATCATTTCTGAGAAGTGCAGAGTTGAAGCTGTAGTGGTTAAGGGTGGGCACTTAGAGGCTGAGAGAGTAGTTGACGTCTTATATTACCGTGGAGGCCTCTATCACTTTGAGTCACCCAGAGTTGAAGGCTGTACACATGGAGGCGGCTGCGCGTACTCAGCGGCTATAACAGCGTATTTAGCTAGGGGTTTAGATCTCGTAGAGGCTGTTAGTAGAGCTAAGGAGTTCATAGTCTGGGCTATTAAGTACGGGTTTAAACTGGGTAGGGGTTACTGCCCAGTTAACCCGGTTGCGTGGATTGAGATACCAGCTGAGAAATTCAGAGTTCTCAGTAGTGCTAAAAAAGCTGTTGAATTAATCCTCGAGAACTCTAATAGAGTCTTAAAGTACACGCCTGAAGTCGGTATTAACGTTGTAGAGGCCGTAGACCCCAAGTACGCTACTAGTGTAGATGACGTTGCAGGTGTTAGGGGACGTATAGTAAAGGCTGGTAGTAGACTAGTACCAGTAGGTCCCGTGGAGTTTGGGGCTTCAAGTCACCTCGCTAGGCTTGTGCTAGAGGCAATGAAAGTAGACCCCTCAGTGAGGGGTGCTGTGAACATTAAGTACTCTGAGGATTTAGTTGCGAGAGCCAGGAGTAAAGGCTACGTAGTAGTCTATGTTGACAGGAGGCTTGAGCCAGAAGAGATCAGGGCTGTGGAGGGCGCAACACTTCCCTGGATTCTCAGAGAAGCCGTTAAAAAAGCTGGCAGAGTACCAGATGTTATATATGATACTGGGGATATTGGTAAAGAACCCATGATCAGGGTTCTCGGAAAAACAGCTGTGGACGCTGTGAGTAAGCTTCTAGATATAGTACCGTGATCATTGAGCTTATTAACTAGAAGCGTATAAGTGTAATACTAGGTGTAATTATGAGTAATCCGTCTATAGCAAGTTCACTGAGTAGTGTAGCTACGAGTAACAGGATAATTGGCCTAGTAATCCTAATAGTAGGTGTAGTGATAGTTATAGTAGCTATAACGCTAGCGTATAACGCGTACTACAACTACGCGGTTCCAGAGATTAAAGGAGAGACAATAGAGGAGATTATAGCCTCTCTTATGCGTGTACTAGTAGATATTGCTATTAGGCTGGGATTCCTGGGAATAATTGTGTGGGCTGCTGGAATACTACTAAAACACGGTGTTAGCTTACTAAAATAGGCAACTATAGAGTGATCTTGGTTGTTTAGTGGATTTAACTACGTTTTATCTCTTACATCGCTTCTAATAGTAGCATTGCTATTCTTACCTCTAGGTGTATTTGCCTGGGATTTTCTCAATAATCCAAGTTGCCTTGTTATAGTACCAGGGGGTAATGCTACTCAAATTGGAGATGACAAGTACTTAGTTAACTTGACTGTATCGTACTGTTCAAGTACACCGCTCAGAGACGTGAAAATACGTGTGGGGAACATAACTCTCGAGTTTAGTGAGCTTAGAAAGGGGAATGTTACGAGGGAGATTGTTGTCTCGCGAAGCGATATTGAGCAATCGCCTAGAGAAGCGGAGATCGAGGCTAGTATTGCTGGTTTTTACAAGATAGGCTTTAAGTATAAGTTTAAAGAGAGTGGTGGTTGAGTTGTGGAGTAGAGTAGTTAAGAACACTGTATTCGGCGTCCTCGAGGGGGTTGTATACTACATTGTGTACTTCAAGATACTACCCGTGGTTTTTAGTAGTGCTCTCGGTGTTTCAATAGAGCCTCCTCCACTACTCACTATGCTTATACTGGGTGTTTTCATAGCTCTAGGTGTAATCTCCACTAGTGTTAAGCCATTTGTAGGGATAGTTTTCGAGGCTATGAGCTCTATTCTGGGAGCCCTCTTTCTGCTCTCAATTCTAGGTAAGACTCTTACTTATAGCGGAGAGTTTAATGGCGTTTCAGTAGAGATGTCTATGGAGATCAAATCAATAGTGCTCGTGATTATAGGGTTCTCAGTTCTATACACTATTATACGGTGCTTTACTAGGCTATCTAGCCTAGCTGAAGAGTAGTATTTTTCACCTCACCCCCTCCTTACTAGTGATTGGTGTTTTTATGAGATTTGGAATATATGGTTTTGGCTCTATTGGTAAGCTTGTAGCTAAGTTGCTACTTGACCGTGGACACGAAATTGTGGGTGTTGTGGACATTGACGAGAGAGTTCTAGGTAGAGATGTAGGTGAAGTTCTTGGAACTAGTAGAATTGGTGTCACTGTATCAAGCGATGTGAGGTCTCTTGAGGCGGCAGATGTCGTAGTACACGCTACTGGGTCGTATCTAGACAGAGTCTACTCTCAAATAGCATCTGTTGTCGAGATGAGTATTAACGTGGTATCTACTTGTGAGAGC
>JAJHQQ010000017.1 GCA_020833245.1 Desulfurococcaceae archaeon | reverse complement strand
TGTATATTGAGAAGTTAAACGCGACGAGTATACCCACAACTATAAGTATTGGTGACATAGCAAAATATTTCGATTACGTTGGTAAAGTGCGTAGAGGCGTTAACGCAATAGAACTCAATTTAAACTTACTAGAGAGAGGTCAAACTCCCCTGAAGCCGGCGCTGAGAACTCTACTAATATCTCGTAGTGAAAACAGCACACTGTACTCTGCTCTGGCGCCAAATACTATAATACACCAGTCTGGAGTAGTACAGAGGAGAATAGCTCAGCTAATAGCCGGCTCTGCCGGTGCAAGCCTATTCTACACGTTCTTCCCTGTAGTAGTCCTCTACTTAGTCTACGTTTACATTGCTAAGCCTAGAGCGCAGGGTGCGCTGGAGTTCGTCTTGGCGAGGCCGATTACGAGGCGTGAAATTTACACTACTAGGTACTCTGCGGGTCTACTAGTTGTTACTGTAGTTACAGCTCTCTTCTACACTACTCTACTACTCGCGTTGTACTACTTTACTGGTATACTACTGGATCTCTACCCAAGCCTACTACTCTACGCTGGACTACTACTATCCTCACTAGCCTTCTACTCACTGTGCTACATGCTCTCAACACTGACAAGCGGGGTAAGGTATATTGTAGTCTCAATAATACTCTACGTTCTATTCGCCTTCCTCTGGCAACTAGTGATCACCCTACTCGTTATGAGTATTCAGGGCTTTATTACAGGACTTGAAGAGTACTGGAGAATTCTCTACACCTCATACTACTTCAATCCACTCGGTGTGTACCAGTTCGCGCAGTACTACTACTTACAGTACTATGCCTTACAACAAGTTGGCACTGGCTTTACTCCAGATGTCTTAGGGCTCGTTAACCCGTGGCTAGTGGGAGTTAGTACTGTAGCCTGGATCACGGTGCCAGTAGTTCTGGGCTGGCTGAGATTTAGGAAAATAAGCTTGATTAGCTAGACTCTTTTTCTCACACTACTTGTAAACCTAGTCTACAGCACCTTATTCTCCTCTAGGAATCCCCTTAGTAGTTTAAAGCCCTCTTCTAGCTCGTGCTCACTCATAGTTACAAATGTTATTCTCAGGTAGCCCCTGCCCGCGCTACCGAATATTGATCCGGGGAGCATTACTACTCCTTTACTCTCTGCGAGTTTGAGTGCGAAGTCGAGATCGCTCATTTTGAGCCTCTCGAGGTACGGGGTCACGTCTGGGAACAAGTACATTCCCGCCTTGGGCTTGTGTAGTCTCGCCTCAGGTAGTAGTCTCTTAAACGCCTCATATGAGGCGTCGCGCCTACTCCTGTACACTGGTAGTACTTCTCTGAGATACTTCTCTTTGAAGCCCTCTTTAAGATAGTAGTAGGCTAGCCACTGCATTGGAACAGGGGAGACTATTCCCATAACTGCTTTTAGTTTAACTAAGTCGCCGGTGATGTCTCTCGGCCCGTAAATGTAGCCTAGTCTACCACCTGGTATAGCTATGTCCTTACTAAAAGACCCCACCACTACTATGTTATCTAGAGATGGAGCTATTCTCTCGAGCCAGATGTGATCGCCTTCGTAGACTAGGTGCTTGTATGCTACATCGTAAATAATCCACGCGTTCCTCTCGTAGGCTACTTCTACAATAGTCTTCGCGACATCAGAGCTTATTACGCGTGAAGTGGGGTTGTCGGGGCTCGCGAAGAGCACTGCTCTAGCTCTATTCAACTTCTCCTTAATACACTCGGGATCCGGGTTAAATTCCCTCTCAAAGCTCTGAGTACACGTCTCGACTCTCAGCTTAGCGAAAATTGCCAGGTCCCAGTACACGCTGTATGAGGGGTCTAGTAGTAGGATAGTATCGCCCTCATCTAGAAGCGCGAGGATAGATATTAGCAAAGCCTCAGCGCCACCAGTAGTTATGAGTATCTGGTCAGGTGACACATCTACGCCACCATACCTCTTCAAGTCCTCTGAGAGAGCCTCTCTAAGCTCAACTAGACCCTGCGTTGGCATGTACCTGAAGTGCTTAAACGGATCCTCCCTGACCATTTCCATGAAGTACTCAAGCGCCTCAGTACTTGGTGGTAGCCCGGGTTGACCAGCAGTGTAGTCATATACTCTCACACCTCGTTTTCTAAGCTCGTGTGCCCTAGCTATTAAGACTCTGTGCGGATTAAGTGGTAGTGTACTTACACGCCTAGACACTCTGTTCAAGTATAAATCACCAGGAATGAGCAATAATGAGAATTAAGTTTAAAAATATACTGAGTAATTATAACATATAAGTTGATGCCCTACTGCGATAAGTAGTCTGTAATTCTCTTATACTCCTTAATTCTCGTTATAGCGTCGTTTAAGTAGTCTAAGCCCTCCTCTGTAATTCTGTACAGCTTTCTAGCAGGGCCCTTCTCCTCGACATGCCACGTTGAGGCTACAAGCCCCTTGTTCTCTAGTAATCCGAGAATAGTGTAAATAGCTGAAGCCGGGACTTCCAATCCCACTTCGTCCTTTAACTTACTGCGTATATCTACTCCTCTCATAGGCTCTTTACTGAGAATTTTCAGTATTAGTAAGTGTAGTAGTCCACGGAGCGGTATGTGACCGAGTCTCCACGGCTTAGCGTGGTGAGGGCAACAATCGCTGTAGTGCTCTCTATGCGGCTCTACGGGCTCGTCGCAGTCGTGAAGAGTATGATGACACATTTCCAATTCACCTCAATAATACTACATACTAATTTACCCTTATAAATATTTTGGTTATACAAGTCACTTACTATAATAACGAGGTGGATTCATGAGTAAACCGACTACGCGTACAATAGTAGAAGCTGAATTAAAAGTTTAAATATTTAGTCTACGAAATACAATTACCAACAAATAGGTGTAGTGGGGATTTAATGTCTACGTCTAGTAAGCACGAGACTAGTGATATCGAAAAATACCTCTATTATCCTGAAATGGCCCCTAGGAGACCAGTAAACATGGGGTTACTGAGAGTACTAGCAGTAATACTAGTTATAGGGGGAGTAGTAGGCGTCTACTACGCTGCAGTGAAGTCACCAATGCCTATTGTTCCAATAAAAGACCTCGAAAACAACATATTAATGAACTACGCTACAGTGTACATTGAGGGCATTGTCACGTCTCCTCCACGAGTAGACATCTCTGGAGGTAAGCTGAGATTAACAATATATGTTAGAGATAACTCCTCGCCAACTGAGCTTCCAATATACGCGTACGATCCACTAGCCTCAGAGATACTTAAGCAGGGAGTAGATAAACTACCCTTTATCGGTGATAGGGTTAGGCTTCTAATTCAGGTTAGAGTGAGAGAAGACTACACGTACGCTTATCTTCAAGATGCAAGGGGAATTTACATACTGAGTAGGCCGAGTGGAGAGAGAGTTTACGTTGATAGTCTGGTGAATATCGCTCAGTACTCTTACGTGTGCTCAAAGGGCACTGTGAGAAACCCGAGGAACGTTTCTGCTGGCTTGCTATTCGACATTAGAACTGCTACTGGCACTGTTACAGTCCTGGTTCCTAATGCCCTCTACTACGCTTATAGCAATGAGCTAGTTAGACCAATAGTAGGTAACCTATCATTACCGGGAACCTACGTGGACCTCTGCGGAGTAGTGTACTACTATAGAGAAACGAGCCCTGAAATAGTCGTGCGAGAACTAGAAGAAGTAAGGCTCCCCGTAGTTCAGCCAGTGCTCTTCACTGTTATTGATATTAGAGACGTCCCTAACTACATTAATAAAGACGTGTCTATTACCGGCCTGTTCTACGCTATATACTATAGTGCTGGAACATACTATGTTGAGATAAGATCCACTGATGAAGCATTCGCTGTTAACGTCACTATGAGTAGAGCCCAGGTGATCTCACTACTAAACCCAGCTACTGTAGGCTGGAAGACTCTCGTTAGAATTAACGGGACAGTTACAGCTCCAAGTATGCTGAGGTATGTTGCCGGTGAAATTCTCGAGAAGAAAGACCCATTAACGGTTACAGTTGCAGATGCGCTAAGCCACCCCGTGGGTAGACCGCTGAGAATAGTTAATGCAACGGTTACTAGCTCCTCGACTGTTGGCGCCGGCAACTGGAGAATATACATTAGAGACGCGTCTGGCTCTACAATACTCGTATTCGTACCGTCTTCAACTGTTAGTGAGCTAGGTATAAGTCTTCCGCAACCAGGTACTGTGGTGGACGTGGCCGGCTACCGAGAGGTCTATGGTGGTGAGCAGGAAGTAGTAGTGATCTCCAGGGAGGGACTCGTAATTAGAGGCTAGGTGATAGTAGTGGAGTACTTTATTACGGTATTCGACGTGATACTGTGGGGTTTAATGGGGGCATCGCTTGGCTTAGCGCTATCGTGGATTCCGGGTCTACACATAGCTAACTTAATGATACTGGTACTCTACGCAACCCCGCTCTTCACTGGTGGAAACGAGTACGCTGCACCTTACTTTGCACTTGGAGCCGTAGTGGCGTTTTCATTTATGAGCTCAATAGCCTCTACATACCTCAGTGTCTCAGACGAGTCAATGATGCTAATGCTCTTTCCCTCTCAGAGATACCTGCTAGTAGGCCGCGGGCACAGAGCAGTTCTACTGTACTGTATAGGTGCACTGATAGGAGCGCTTTTCCTCGCAGTGTTCATGACTACTATTGGAGTGGTAGTTATGCCTATAATATACAACTTGTTTAGCCCATACTACTGGTTTGCACTACTAGCAGTTGTGTTATTCATGTTTCTCAGCGAGTGGCCTAAAGAGAGTGATCTAGGGCGGAGCGGCCTAGAGAGGCTCTGGTTAGCGTGGAGGCAAATACTAGGAGGATTACTAGTATTCTTCGCCTCCGGCGTGTTAGGCCTCTACGCGACTTACTCTGGGCTAATTAAACTCGAGGTCTCATTCGCCCGGTTAACACCACTATTCATAGGTTTCTTCGGGCTACCCTGGGTTCTGAGGAACATTATCTCCAGGAGAACACTCCCAGCACAAGACACTAGACACGTAGTGGAGACAGCTCCAAGCGCCGTTATTAACGGCGCCACTTCGGGAATTATAGGTGGCGGAATAGCAGCCTTCTTCCCAGTTATAACTGGAGGTATGGGAGCTCTCATCGGAGGACACATGGCTAGTAGTAGAGGAGACGACGCGTTTCTAATTAGTCAGGGTGCAGCTAGAACAGTCTACTACACTGGCGCCTTGTTCTTCCTCTTCCACCCGACAATGAGGATAACTAGGGGGGCTGTGGCATGGCTTGTCGGGGGCTTATACACGCCTAAAGCGTGGATTGAGTTCTACTACGGCGCGGCGTTAATAATTCTGGTCGCGGGGGCCTCGCTTCTAGGCACAATATACATGTCTAAGGCTGTGGCTAAGCTACTTACGAGAGTGAGCTACGCGAAGATCTCAGCTGTAATAGCCGTTTTCCTAGTAGCACTAGTATACTACTTAACCGGTTTTAACGGGTTAATTCTCCTAGCTGCAGCTACAGCCGTCGGTTTTGCAGCAATGGTATTCAACACTAGGTTAAGTTACTGCTTAGGTGCCCTCATACTCCCAGTACTACTCAACATTACGGGCTATACGGACGAGGCCTTAACACTACTGGGTATTAGGTGAGCGCGGTGAGAGGGTGGACTCATTTCTTCTCAGGACTAGCCATGGTGACATTCTTCCCGCCACTACTATTAGACCTCATTAACGGAGTAATGTGGCCTGTACTCGCGGGAGTAGCAGCGTACATGCCTGACTTCGTTGACTTCAAATTCAGGAAGTTCCTGTGGAGACAAGACATAGTCGTAGACCCAGCTCCGAGAGACCCGAGGACAAAGCTTTCACCAAGGAGAATTAAAATAAACAAACTCAGCGAGGCGGAGAGGTGGAGACTCTACTACATTCAGGGCTACGTTGGAAGAGTACTCGAGGAGAGAGAAGGCTTTGCTAAGTTCACACTTAGAGACGAGACCGGTGAAATACTCGTTATTGCGAGAGACAGAGATTACACTAAGCTGAGAGAAACACTAGGCTCAACTATTGAAGAGGCGGCTAGAGCAAAGAGGAGAATTAGTATTTCAGGCTTTCTTGATATAGGTGAGGACGGTAAACCATACTGGAATGTAGCTGACGCTCCCCACCCACAGCTCATAGCAAACAAGGTAGCAGAGGCTATTGACAGGGCTTATGAGTCGGGGAGAATGGTGACTATTAAAATACACAATATTAGAGTAGCAGGAGACTTCTACAGGAGGTTTCTAGTACACTACGACCAGGATAACAAGAGAATAATAGTCTACATGGGCCCCCTAGTCTCAACGGGAGGACTACCACTAGAGGGCACTGAGCCACCAGAGTACAGGAAACTAGGCGTAGCGTACACTAAGTACTCGTTTAGAAAAGTCTACCCCAGGCCAACGATTATCGACGCTTTCTCAGGCCCTGAAATAGGCTACGTGAAGTCCGGTGAAGTAGTAGAAGAGGTGTTTATACCATGGCACAGAGGCTTCTCACACAGCGTAACAGCGAGTTTAATAGCTGGCGTAGTAGTCGGGCTATTAGCACTACTAGTAGGCTACACGAATTACTTATACTTAGCCGTAGCGTGCACACTGGGATACCTAGCACACGTGCTCGAAGACCAGCTTGGATTTATGGGGTCAAATCTCCTGCCACCACTAACTAAGAAGCGTGTTCCTGGATTAATGCTGTTTCCAACTAGGCCAGGCTTAATGAACTTCGCTACAAACTGGCTCATGTTAGCGCTCATGATATGGAATCTCAATAGGTTTAGTCCACAGCTAGGAGTAACACCGTATAAATTAATAAGACTCTCCACCGTAATACAGAGTATACCAGTACACCTCGAGGACTACGCTCTACTCGGATTACTCATAGCTCCAACACTACTAGTATACTTAGCCGGCGTAGTAGACAGGTCGCTATTTATAAGGAAGTACAGGGCACCAGGCGTTGAAGAGGCTAAGCGCAAAGAAACACTTGAAGAGGCACTAGAAGAAGTTGGAGGCTACTAGGTCTTCGAGACTCCTATTTTTAGTTTTTATTTTCCTCACCTCTTCTCTCTACTGTTAATTAAAACAGTGTGAGTTTACTTGAAGACAGTTCACCGAGTCTACTTAATATGTGTCTCAGCGCCTCTTGCAGAGTCTTATTGTTATCGTATTCTCTGAGAACGCTCTCTAATTCACTCCTACTCATCTTCTTCATTACTTTAGCCTTCTCAACCATTAGTGGAATAGTTCTCACAACGTTGTCTACAATAGTTATTGACGCGGCCCTAGAAGTCCTGGAGAGGGGGTTTAAGTCTATTGCTATAACGGTTTTACCCATTTTCCTCAAGGCCTCTGTCCTATCTCCATCCTCTAGGGGGACAAGCACTACGTCTGCTACTAGTATTCCCCGGGGACTAACTCGGCGCCGCTCACTAAAGAGCTCTGGTATGGTGGCTGAGGCGTCTTCACCCACGCCTAGTACCTCTACAGCGCCGTGCTCTCTAAGCCACTTATCAATAGCCTCTTCTCGCTCACGAGTCCTGTAGAACAAGTTAACCTCGATTTTCGCGTTTACCTCGCGAGCTAACTCGACTACTTCGCGTGGTACTAGAGCCGCCGTGTTTCCGTTAACAGATATAACTGGGTGTTTAGCTAGTAGGAGAGCCGCGACGGCAGCGTTCATAGCCCTGTCTGCAAATGGCTGAGTAGACTCCCCTATAAGGTAGTCAAAGCACTCACCCCGCCCATGCGCTATTAGCCCCTCCGGTGCAACAAGACCCTTTTTAAACCCCTCTACGAGCTTTTCTCTAATAAGTAGGCTCTCACGCCTAGGGTGTCCGGGCGGTATCCACAACGTGAACACCTATAGGCGATATAGTGGTGTAAGTGGCTATAAACCCTCTTTTCTCGAGCTCAAATATGTTCTCAAACACGTACTCCCTCTCAGTCCAAATAACCAGAGCCGACTTCTTCAAGTAGTAGTCCACAACCCCCCTTAACCCCTTCACAGCTTCCTCTACAGCACTGTAATTAAACAGCCTACTAGTAAACAGCCTCGCAGACTCGAAGAAAACCGCTAAGTCCTCCGACTCGACAACTCTACTTAGTAGTCTCTCACCCTCCGAGAGCACGTCACTGGTTAACCTAGAGAGCATAGAACTAGTGGGCTCCCCCCTACCAGTCTCCGCTAGGACTATGTGAACACGCTCTTTAACCGGAACTCTGTAAGCTACGCCTACACCCGGAGCGCCTGGTTTAACTCTAATTACAAAGCCCCCCGTGTATTCCGCTATAACGTCGCCGAGACCAGTCCTGTACTTGACTTCTAAAACGTGAGCTCTCTGGAGAGCCTTGAAAAGTGGCCTCCTACGGGCGATGTGAGAGACTATACTGTGAGATATTAAGAGCGCCGCGGACAGCCCAAATCCCGAGCCGAGATTGAACTTGGAGTAGGCGACTACTCCGGCGTTGACACCGAGCTCTCTGCAAGTCTCCCTCGCCTGATCAACCAGTACGCTCTCACCGTTAAGTATAATTGAGCACTCACTTACTTCTCGGGCAGTAAGGTAGCTTGCCACGGCTACCCCAGCGCCTACACTGCCAGATTCAAGGGGGCTATCGGAGTAGTGAGGTATCCACAAGCCTGAAATGTGAAGTGGGACGATTACTCTCAGTGGCAAGCCCAGCTTACCGCTACAAGTACTCTCTTATTACGCGTGGGAGTAGTAGCCACCCGTGCTCCACTACTCCTAGTGCCCCCTTAGCGCACTCACTCTCAGTAAACCTCGTGACGCCGTCGGGCTTGATCTCGGGCGTGTACAGCGCGACTGGAACAGGGTCGTCTGTGTGGGCTCTTTTACTGGGTGGAGTGGCGTGATCGGCTGTTACTAGAAGCGCGTACTTGTCTCTAATTTCTTCTATTAGGGGCTGCACATAGTACTTATCTATCTCCTCTACCTTTATCCTCTTTAACTCCGAGTTCCCGTCGTGACCCGGCTCGTCGGGGCCCTTTAGGTGGACGTAGACTACATCGTGGTCTTTCAGAGTCCTCAGCGTCTCCTTTAACCTATCATCATAGTCTACTCTAGGGTCACCTGTAGGTGGCCGCAGTTTCAGTGTGTAGGCGCCGAGAGCTCTACCTATGCCTACTTCAACGGGCATTTCAGCTAGAACAGCGAATTTACAATGATATTTAACTGGTAGTGGCTCAGCCCTGGGTTGTTCTCCGCCAGCATCTCTCAGTAACAGTGCGTTAGCCGGTAGTAATCCACGCCTGGATCTCTCGGCGTTTAACTGGTGCTCTGTGAGAGCTCTCATCGCCTTTTCGAAGAACAGGTTGGCTAACCTAGCTGTGATTTCCGCTTCGCGCGTTGAGACAAGCGGCTTAATCTCCTCCACGTAGGGTTTCGGATTATCTACTGCTACGCTTACAAGACCCCTCCTAGCGTAGGCCGGGTCATTGTTACTAACTAGTGGTGATAACTTGTAGCTCCTACTACCAATAATTACTACAGCTCTGTGACCTATGGTGGCAACTACCCTGGCGTACCCGTCAAACTCCCCGAGATCCATGTTGTCAATAGCCCTCGCGAGAACCCTTGCCTCCTCAGTGCTTAAACCCCTGCCAGCTCTCCTATCAATAATTCTCCTAGTAACGGGGTCAACAGTGGCGAAGTTTGCTCTAAAAGCAACCTCAAAGCCCCACTTTAAATCTAAGCCGGCTCCAATAGCCTCGAGTACTCCTCTACCTGGGTAGACTTCGTGTGGATTATAACCCAGTATAGATATAACTGCCTCATCGCTCTCAGGGGCAACACCTTTCTCAACGGGGTATAGTAGCCCGCAGACACCTCTACTAGCAACCCAGTCTAACCCGGGCTTCACGCTGACTTCAAGTGTTGTTGGTGAATCCCTGAGGCTATCTGCTACTCCATCAATAACCAAGTAGATTAACTTGTACTTCACAGTGTACACCTCACTCTATAGCACTAGACTAAAAGTGAAGTTTTAAAACACTATTGAGTTGGTGAATAGCTTTTAACAGCCCTGTTCTCCTGGCTACGTGTAAAAGTAGTAATACCGAGATGTTAGCAAGTAGCCCCCACATCATAGGGACAACTCCTAGGGGCTCTGATTTATACAAGTACACGACTACTACTTCACCAGTAAGCAGTCCAGGTATAATCTCGTATTTACTCAGACTTCTCCAGAATATTCCCATTACGAGCGCGGGGAATAGTTGAAGTACTCCACTAGCACTCAGTAAGTACAGGTCTACTAGTAGGCTTGGTTGAGTGTACGCGAGAATAGTTGAGATTACGCTGTACATGATTATAAGTATTCTAGTGAAGTAGACGAGCTCTCTGTCCCCAAGCCTCCTCCTTGTTAATGGCTCATAGATATTCCTCACAGTAGAGCTGGCCTGATCAAGCAGTATTGCAGCAGCGGTAGAAAGCGACGCGGCAGCTCCTCCGGCAGCTACTAATCCGAGAGCGATATCACCATAGGCTAAGTTGACAATACGCGCGAAGGCGTAATCTGGGTCTTCTAATCTTAAGCCGAGTGCACGAGTGGCTAGGCCTATATGAGTGATCCAGACGGTTCCCAGTATGATGTACCATGATAGTAGAGCCATCCCTCTCCTTATTACCTTGACGTCTCTAGCAGTGTAGAGTACTTGAATGCGAGTAGACCAGAGCCAGAAGTTTAGTGCTGTGCCAATAACTGTTGATATAAACCACGCCTCGGACTTGAGACCTAGTGTTACGTGCTGTGGGCTCACAGCTTCAACGGCGCTGTAGAGTCCGGGTAACCCTCCGAAGTACTTTAATATTACTGCTAAGCTACCGCCGAACATTGTAGCTAGCATTAAAGCCCCGAAAAACACATTTGTAATTGCCACTGAAACCATGCCTCCTAGAAAAACATAGAGGACTACTAGTAGAAATGAGAACACCGCTACGTGGAGTGCTGGTATAGTATCGCCGGAGCTTATTCCTAGTAGTATTGATACGCTTCTAATTTGCATTTGAACATAGGGGACGTTGAAAATAACTGATATAATGGCCACGAGAACCATTAATAACTTACTCTGATACCTCCACATAATGTAGTCTGATAACGTCAGCAAATTATTCTTCTTCGCTGTGCTCCAAATATACGGGGCTGTTATGTATCCCACAACGTAGCCTAGTAGTGACGTAGCCCACATGAATATTGCTGCTGCGCCAAACTTGTAGGAGAACCCGGCACCACCCAGAAAAGTGTAGCCACTGTAAATAGCGGCTGCGGCGTTTAAGAAGTACACTAGTGTACCCAAAGCCCTCCCCGCGACTATGTACGTGTCAGCTCTAAGTGCTTTAACTTTCAGCTTAGCCGCGGTGACTCCTATTGCACCAGAGGCCACTATAGTAAATAGCATTATAGCGAGAGCTAATGGCACGTGAATTCACCTCTCGTCGAGAAGATACATGAGTGTAATTACAAGTGATGTGATAAATGAGAGCGTGATGTAGTAAAACCACAATAGTGGTATTCCCAGCACCTTGATCTCTGGTTTATCAATAAATACTGCTGGTATAGTCCAGAGTGCAAAAAGCAGTAGGCACAGCAATATCTCAAACTTCTTAGTCTTGTAATTCTCACTAGTAGTCAACTACGACACCGTGTAGTACTGTAAAATTGAGCGTGGAGAATTTATACGTGTATCAGAATATCTATGCGAAGGAGGGAGAACTACACTTGTGGCCGCCTCCTCTTCTCGCTCAACGCTAAGAGTCTTCTAACAGCTCTCTCTAGCAGTCTCTTATTAACTTGAACAGTGTACTTGTTTTCAAGCGCTAACTTAAACACAGTGCTGTGCATTTCAAAAATATTCCGGAGACACTCAGGGTTCTTTGAGCACGCAGCGGGGTCTACATAGTAGAAGCTCTCAACCCACGTTAAACTAAAGAGAACCAGCTTGTCGGGATCCATGTCTGTAAAGCAGAGTGTTCCGTATTTACTACATATTTCACTAGCAATACTTCTGAGTTCACTTATACTGTGCATAGCAGATCCCAGATAAGTGTAAGTCAATACATTCTTAGTTTTCATGGTTTAAAAGTTTTATAGTAAGATAAGGAAAAAATAAGTACTTATTTAGTGCTCTATGGGTTAAACCTGTACGGTAAAACTTCTCTTAGTTCTACTGTACTCGGACCTGAGTATACTTGAGCAAAGACTTCTAGAAGGGGGTCTACTACGGCCTCTAATAAGTGACCACTAATAGCGCGCGCACTGAGCTCACTGTTCAGTGAGTTCCCTATTGTAACGTGTGAGTGGACGTGGTATTTTTCACCCGTCCAGATCACTGAGCCTATTATAGAGGAGACTTCTAAAACACTCCCTCTGGGAGCAGATATTTCAATTGCACTGTACTCTCCCTGTTTACGGTAAAAACCTATTTTCGCATATCTAAACCCCCCAATGCCGTAAAACACCATTATTCTAGCTTTTAACTCCTCAGCGAACTTAATCAGTGAGACTGGTAGTGTCTCACCCTCGTCTACTCTAGCAATAAAGAGCTCTCCTATACCTAATCTAGTATACTTCAATTCACCCCCCTAACCCGAAGAGATGAGTTAGTGTGGTATTAGGATAAATTGTTCACTTGTATAGTATCCTCCTCGAAGCTGGGTGTTAATGTGGGGTGCTCTGTTGCTGTAGATGTAGGTGGAACTTTCACGGATTTTGTAACCATAGATGAAAAAGGCGAGATCAAGACGCTTAAACTCTTAACTAATCCGAGAAGCCCTGAGAGGTCCGTTATTGAGGGTCTTGAGATGCTTGATTTCAGCGAAGTCATTCACGCGTCAACCATTGGAACTAACGCTCTACTCGGCCAAGTAGGGCTTGAAATTCCACGTGTAGCGCTCTTCACCACGAAGGGCTTTAGAGACGTTATTGAAATAGGGAGGCAAAATAGGCCTAGGCTCTACGACTT
>JAJHQQ010000072.1 GCA_020833245.1 Desulfurococcaceae archaeon | reverse complement strand
ATACCTCTACCTTTAACAATAGTGTAGTCTAGGCTACCGCACCGTGGACACTTATAGTAGGCATATATTGCTTCTGGAACAAAGTGTACTGCCTCTCTAACATCATCACTCATATCACTGGGATTTAGACTCCACTCAAATCCACACATATTACACTTGAGTAAAGGGTACTCGTCCAGTAGCTCTAACTGCTCTAATCTAATACCGTGTTCACGTGTGAGCTCTCTCAGCGCGTACTCTAGTATCTCTTTATCAATACTCTGTAAGACACCTATGCGTACTCTAAGCCTCTTAATACTACTATAGCCGTGTTGCTTAACGTAGAGTACAATAGACTCCGCTAAAGCCCACTCATGAACCACTAAGTACACCCTTTATAATTAGCCAGTTGAGTATTGAGTGGTAGTTGGTTTTAAGCTTATTTTTAAACCTTAAGCCCCCCATATGTGGAAAAAGGTGTAATTTGTGAGTGAGGGTAAGACGAGTAGAATTGAGGGGTTTTACAAACTACCATTAGAGGAGAGAGTTAAAGTAGTGGCTAAGTGGGCTGACCTCACAGAGGAGGAAGTTAAAACTCTACTTAACTTTGGTAATTTACCACAGGACATTGCTGTGAGAATGATTGAGAACGTTATTGGGGGAATGACTTATCCCTTCGCTGTAGCAGTGAACTTCCTTATAAATGGAAGAGACTACTTAGTGCCAATGGTTATAGAGGAGCCGAGTGTTGTAGCAGCAGCTAGTAATGCTGCTAAAATGTTGAGGTATGGTAAAGGGATCCTAGCTGAGGCCGGCCCCCAGGAGATGATTGGGCAAATACACTTAGTTAAAGTTTCAGCACCCCAGGCCAAAGTAGCGAGAATACTGGAGAATAAGAGAGAGCTATTAGAGTACGCTTCTCAACAAGACCCAGTACTAGTTAAACTCGGTGGTGGCCCAAGAGACCTCGAGGTCAGAATAGTTGAAACTAGTAAGGGGCCGGCAATAGTAGTTCACTTAATAGTCGATGTGAGAGACGCTATGGGGGCTAACGCGGTTAACACTATGGTTGAGGCAATAGCCCCCTTACTAGAGAAGATAACTGGTGGAGAGGCTAGGCTGAGAATAATATCAAATCACGCTACTAGGAGAACTGTGAGGGCCTGGGCTAGAACACCAGCTGAAAACGTAGGGGGACTAGAAGTAGCGAGAAAAATAGAGGATGCTTCAATACTAGCGGAGGCAGACCCCTACAGGGCAGTGACTCACAATAAGGGAATTATGAACGGTATTATATCTGTAGCTCTCGCGACAGCCCAGGATCACAGGGCTATTGAAGCAGGCGCACACGCGTATGCCTCTAGAACAGGGGTCTATAAGCCTCTTAGCAAGTGGGAGGTTGATGAAGAGGGCTTTCTCAACGGGTACTTAGAGCTACCACTACAAGTGGGGACTGTGGGTGGCGCTACCAGAGTACACCCGGTTTCTAAAATAGCTCTGAAAATACTCGGTGTTAACACAGCTAAGGAGCTAGCTGAGGTAATGGCGGCTGTGGGATTAGCTCAGAATCTCGCTGCTCTAAGAGCACTTGTAACTGAGGGTATTCAGAGAGGTCACATGAGGTTACACGCGAGAAACCTCGCTATAATGGCTGGTGCAACTGGAGACCTAGTTGACAGAGTAGTGGAGAGAATGATTAGAGATGGAAAAATAAGATATGACTACGCTAAGGAACTAGTAGAGAAAGCCCTGCGTGGAGAACCCATTTAGGTAATTAAAGCTATCTTCTAGTTCACTCAGCTCTCACAGCTACACGCTACTACGCGGGATATGCCCTTGAAGAGCGCTGTTAAACAATATACTGTTGAGCTACGAGAGCTCCTCGCTGGAAACGTCGGTGTAATGGCGCTCTCGTGGTTTCTCTTCTCACTAGCCGGTGGACTCGTAAACCCGTTTTTCTCAAAGTACGCTAAGGATCTCGGGGCATCAGATATAGATGTAGCTTACATGAGGAGTACAGGAATGTTAGCTTTAGCTCTCTCACTAATACCCGGCGGTATACTCGCAGATTATATTGGTAGAGCTAAGAGCATTATTATTGGAACAGCCTGTGTTACAGTAGCGCAGTTTCTCTACGCTCTGGCACCAGATTGGTGGTTTTTCTTCTACGTTTACGTGTTTGATCAGGCTTCACACTTCTACCAGCCCGCCTTAACAGCTATAGTAATGGACTCTGTGCCGAGGAGTAAGGAGTTTAAGGGTTTTCTAGCGTTAAACATTGTTACTAGTATACCAAGCGTGTTTATGCCTTTTATTGGAGGTGTACTCTACGAGAAGTATAATACTACAGGTGTCCGAGTAGGCTTCTTGGCTCAGGGTGTAGTGGCTTTAACAGTGCTTGTGTTGAGGATTAAGGCTCTAAGAGAGACATATATTGCTCGCGACAAGGAGCTGGGCTCACTGATCTTTGAATTAGCCGGGTACAGGCCAGTGCTAGTGAAGACCCTAGAACTCTACATTTACACGTCTATACTGCAACAAGTAGCTGTAGGGGTCTCAGCGACGTATGGAGCTATATACGCAATGGAGGTCTTAGCTGTACCAAAGTCTATGTGGGGTGTTGTTAGCAGCGTAGCTACACTGGGAGGTATCGTCTCCTCGCTTATATTACTGAGATTAAAGAGAACTAATATTTCACTTATGGCTACTTGCGGCTCTATAGGGGTAGTCACCAACATACTGCTCTTTGCCCTCCCCTACTTTACTAAGAGCCATGTCTTAGAGCTCCTCGCTTTAGCCTCGCTAATTGGTAGTATTTCATCTAATATCCTCGGGTCATCTATATCAGCAATGTTAACCC
>JAJHQQ010000071.1 GCA_020833245.1 Desulfurococcaceae archaeon | reverse complement strand
AGGTAAAAGTGTGGTGGTAGTGGATTACTCTTATACAACTCCGCGACTTGAGAGAGAAATTCATTAATATCCACCCTCTCATCGCCGAGAACGCGAATACCCATAGGAAAAACAACCCTGTTAGGGTAGCGGTCTCCTCCTACGAGTGTAGCTCATAGTAACTTAAAATATTTTAATTAAGCTAGTAGACGTTAGAGTAGTTAGTACTGCTCTAGTGTCCTCTCTACTGTTTCTCTGTGTAGAGGCTTCTACCAGGCAACTAGCCCTCGAAGTACCTGAAAAACGAGATACTGCATGCTACCTTCACGTGGGTGTTCTTCAAAGACGTGGACTTCGCACTTATTAGGTCTCAGTTTAGTGGAGTTGTAGTATGCGCGTAAACCGAGAAGAAGTATACTATTAAGCGAATTCATAACTAAGAAGCCGACAATAATTTCCTCGAGCAAGCAACGATCACTGAATTAGAACTGATTCACTTACGTGTCTCATTCTAGTACAGGACATTCAGCCTATACACAATAACATCCTATTTCACTGAGTCTAGCAATAAGCATAATACGGTTTTTCATTGAACTGCGGCTCCTCCGGTTCAAGATCGTTTTTACTTTGATACTTCTACTGGCCGGTCTGCTTGAGCTCTGTTACTCACAGCCCGTGATTGTAATAGTAGAGTGAATTTTGGCGTGATTAGAGCTAGCTAAATTTTCTCAATAGTTTTACAACTAGTGATCTAGGTGCATCGAGGTAGAGACTCATTTAGAGCTATTCTCATAACCTCTAGTTCATCGCATGTCAACATGAAGAGGTACTCAAATATGCCAGGCCTCTCAACAATAACTAGGCCTTTCCTCAGGATCTTTAGCCTAAAGACGGGGTTTAACTGCTCTAATGGGACAATATCCACGGGTATACCGAGCTCTAATTCAAGCTCAGAATTAATTCTCAACAACTCATCTATATCCACAGCGTGGCTATAAATAGCTATGTCAATATCCCTAAAAACACTGCCTTCAACGAAACTCCCAAAAACAATAGCTAGGTCTATATTGTGTCTCGATAAAAGCTCCTTAATCTTCTTCAACAAAGCCTCCTTCTCACTCTTACTAAACCTATAATACTTGAACCTCTCTTCAAATACTCCCGGCAAGCAGCGAAACCCTCTCGATAAACTCTTCAACATATCTAAAATTCCTCTTGATAGAATCGTATATAATTTTGTCATCTATAACCCAGTACCTGTGAACAAGGAGATTCCTTAACCTAATGATCTTCGCCAGCTCTTCGAATAGACTACGTTGTATAAAACTTTTATCAGCGAGAAGTCTCAGAGCATGTATAGGTGTTTCAGGTTCCAAACCATAGATGTTTCTACATATATGTAGAGCTATAGCTGATATTGCTTCAGCAATAACAATAATGTTGTAACGTATAGCATACTTATCAGAGTCCGTGAGTTCTTCAAAGGATTTCTCTGAGCACTTAGATATAAACAAGATCGCGTTTCTTATCTCGGAGATAAACCTCTTTATACGTTCTCTATCAATACCCACTACAAACACCGCTCCCTTACATAGAAACGTAAAGTAAACCCCAATAAAAGGATCTTTAATCAATTGAGGATCGCGGGCCCGCCGGGATTTGAACCCGGGACCTCCGGCTCCGGAGGCCGGCGCCCTGTCCTGGCTAGGCGACGGGCCCTCTCCATACGTGTGTATTTCAGTGTGAGTGGCTATATTTCTACTTCAACACTGATTACTCTACGATCTCCTAGTGAGCACTGAAATTAAATCTAGTAGTAATTTTCGCGTTCTCGAGCTGAGGTCTCCTTGTGCGCTCTTAACTCTCTTTAGAATACTCAGTATTTCGGAGACTCTGCTCTTGCACGTTTCGTGGAGGAGTTTACTTACATCACCACAGTCTATATAGAGACACGGAGATATTAGTTTTGCTAGTTCTAGTAGTTCCGGCAAAGCACTGCAGTGTACTTCTCGCAGCGAGTTACTCGCGTACTCGTAGTACTCTCTGAGAATATCGTGTAGCTCCCTCTTAGCTAGATAGCTGTGAACTTCAATATCTTTAACTACAACACTAGCTAAGTACACGGCCTCGAGCATGTCTACTTCTGGAAGCCCCTCTAAATCCCCTGT
Organism: Desulfurococcaceae archaeon; assembly: GCA_020833245.1. Classification (GTDB taxonomy): domain Archaea; phylum Thermoproteota; class Thermoprotei_A; order Sulfolobales; family Desulfurococcaceae; genus UBA285. Next base: position 699 of record JAJHQQ010000071.1, on the reverse strand, counting down.
ACTCACAATATAACTAGCTAGAGACCCGTGTAGAATACTGTGTACAGCTTCGTGATATAGTAGTGCCCTCAAGTACTCTCTCCTCAGATCTCTACACGCTTCGTAGTCAACGTGTATTCTCGGCCAGCCCATCCACGCGTCGTGCGATACTGGATAATCGCCTAGAACACTAATACCCAGCTCCAGCGCCTCGCTGAGCAGAGCTCTCCTCTTAACCTCACTAGACTCGTAGATGTAGAGTTCTAAGAGCTCCGGGCTAGATTCTAAAGCCCTATAGGCTTCCACGATCAACTTGAGAATGAGCTCTACAAACTCTCTACTAACACTCCCAACGACGTTAACGTAGAGAACACCCCTAGGCAGGTCTACTCTGAACATAGAGCTCGCGCACACGCAGACCAGCCAGCTCTCAGTCCTTCACACTGCTTTACGCACCTCACCTCACACCACTGCAAGTACTGTAATTGAGAAGTCTCAATACCTAGTAGTCGGGGGTTGCTCGGAGCCTCTCGATCGCGATCTGTGCATGGAGAGCCCCGCAGTCTACTACGGCGTGTCACCTGTAAATCCCGGTTTACACGTCACGCCTAGCTCTCTACAGATTTTAAGCACGCTCTCCTCTACTCTTGATCTCCACTCTCGCGTTGCTCTCTGAACGTATACATATAGTGGGTGAGCCGGGTCTCTCATAAAGGGCTT